>JANLQV010000151.1:0-7270 GCA_031368025.1 Sphingomonadales bacterium
TTCTGGGCTGAATGGTGCGGCCCGTGCAAAATGATCGGGCCGAGCCTGGAAGAGATTAGCGACGAACTGGGTGAGCGGGTCACGATCGCCAAGATCAATATCGATGAGAACCCTGATGCCCCGGCCAAATATGGCGTGCGCGGTATCCCGACGATGATCCTGTTCAAGAACGGTGCGCCCGCCGCAACCAAGGTCGGGGCTGCCCCCAAATCGGCGCTCAAGGGCTGGCTCGAAGCCGAACTTTAAGGTCGGCTCCCCTCCCGCTTGCGGGAGGGGAGAGACGATCAGGCTTCGTCCGAAGCCGCTTCTTCTTCGGCCGCTTTCGCAGGCGCAGCAGCTTCGACAGCCGGGGCTGCTTCCGCTTCGTTGCCAGCGATTACGCCGGGTTCGGCGTTGGGATCGAAATCCTCGATGAAGCCCGACGTGTCCTTTTCGAACATGTCGGCCATCACGTCGACACCCTTGGACTGAAGCTCGGCTTCTTCCGGCGAACGGGCGACGTTCACTTTCACGGTGACCGAAACTTCGGCGTGGAGAGCGACCTGAACTTCATAAAGGCCGATTGACTTGATCGGCTTGTTGAGGACGATCTGATGTTTGCCGACTTTCTTGCCTTCGGCTTCGAGCGCCTCGACAATGTCGCGCGCCGCCACCGAACCGTAAAGCTGGCCCGTGTTCGAAGCCTGGCGGATCAGCGTGACCGATGTGCCTTCGACGCCAGTGGCGGCCACCTGGGCTTCACCGCGCTTGGTGTCGTTATCGGCAACTATCTTTGCCTTGTTGGCTTCGAAAACCTTGCGGTTGGCGGCGTTCGAGCGAAGCGCCTTGTTGCGCGGCAACAGGAAGTTGCGGGCAAAGCCGTTCTTGACAGTGACAACGTCACCAATCTGGCCAAGCTTTTCAACGCGTTCGAGCAAAATGATTTCCATCGATCCGCTCCTTACTTAACGAGGTAGGGCAGCAGGCCGATATGGCGTGCGCGCTTGATGGCCTGGGCGAGTTCGCGTTGCTTTTTGGCGGCAACGGCGGTGATCCGCGAAGGAACGATCTTGCCGCGTTCGGAAACGAATCCCTGAAGCAACCGGACATCCTTGTAATCGATGACCGGCGCATCCTTGGCGGCAAAGGGGCAGCTTTTGCGGCGGCGGAAAAATGGACGTGCCATGACTATTCGTCTCCTCCGAAGGTGGGTTCATCTCGACGCGGGCGATCATCACGGTCGCGGCGGGGCGGACGATCGCCGCCACGATCATCGCGGTCGCGACGTTCGGACTTGCGCATCATCACCGATGGGCCGGCCTCATGGGCATCGACCTTGATCGTCATGTAGCGGATAATGTCTTCATTGATCTGGGTCTGGCGCTCCAGCTCGGCGACGACAGCACCGGGTGCGTCCAGCTCAAGCATCACATAATGCGCCTTGCGGTTCTTGGCGATCTTGTAGGCGAGCGAACGCAAGCCCCAGGTTTCGGTCTTGACGACCGTGCCGCCATTCTTTTCAATGATGTCCGTGGCGTTTGCCGCCAGCGCGTCAACCTGGGCTTGTGCCAGATCCTGACGCGCAAGGAATACATGCTCATACAGAGCCATAAGTCTTGCCTTTCTCTACCGATCGCTGACGCCGCACCATGCGAACGCCCCTCCGGCTTTCGTCGATCCCATTGCTGGGATGCGGCGCATTGGCGGAAAGGTTGGGCAAAAGCAAGTGCGCAGTGGCAGAAAAGACAACCAATGCCGGGCCGTGAAACGCCGTGGCTGGCGCATCTCCCCGATCAGCCTTGCAGTTCATGTTTTACCCGCGTGTTGTATAAAAGCCACTGGGCAGAACAATAATGCTGAGTGTGTTAGCAAATTTGCATTGCAATTAAATGCTATAAGACGACTTTGCGCAAAGTCGTTTTGGTGGGAGCCTTTCATGACACGTCATCTTTTCAATCGTTTCGGGACAGCTGCGAGCACAGCCATCGCGCTGGCACTGGTGGCAACGTCTGCCCATGCACAGAATGCCGGGGCTGAGACTTCCGACGCTACAGACATCATTGTTACCGGAACGCGTATTGCGCTCCCGGAAATTGCCCTGTCCAGCCCGGTTGAATCCTTTTCGGGAGTGAATATTCAGCAGTCAGGCGCGACAAACCTCACCGATATTTTGCTCGACTCACCAGCGCTTGCCGGCTCGCTCAGCAACGAACGAAATTCGGGATCAAATACGATTTCGGTCGGCGTAAATCTGCTTGAGCTCAGGAATCTTGGTACGGTCCGCACGCTGGTGCTGGTGAACGGACGACGCCACGTGGGTGCCTTTCCGGGCGAAAACTCGGTGGATATCAATACGATTCCTGTGGACCTTGTGGATCGCGTCGATATCCTGACCGGCGGTGCCTCGGCGATTTACGGGGCAGACGCGGTCGCAGGCGTGGTCAATTTTGTCCTCAAGCGCAAATTTGTGGGTCTGCTTGCACGGGCGCAGGGTGGGATTTCGCAAAAGGGCGATGCGGGCAACCGCTTCGCTTCGATCATTGCCGGGACCAATTTTGCCGATGACCGCGGCAATTTCACGCTCGCCTATGAATATAACCAGACAGACCGCTTTAATCAGCGGCGGCGAGCGTTCACCGGCGATCCAGCGAAGAATTTCCAGCTGCTGCGCGATCCGACTGATTTTCCGGACGATCCGACCAAGCCCGACCGGATTCTGGTCAACAATGTCAGCTGGGCAGACAGCGCGCGCAACGGTGCAGTTGATCTTGACGGTGACGGGGTGATCGATTTTGATGGCGACGGACGCGTGTACGATCCGGGCCAGTTCCTCTCGGGCACCGGCGGGCGGGCAATCAACAGCACGTCCAACACGCCAACGGCCGGATATTTTGGCGATTTTGAACCCTATCTCGAGCGGCACAATATCAACGCATTGTTCAGTTTCGAATTCAGCCCAGCGGTGAAGCTGTTCGCCGAGGGAAAATATGTTCGCACCAAAGCATTCACCGAAATCCAGCCGTCATTCGATTTCGGCACTTATCTGACGCCTGACAATGTCTTCTTGCAACAACGCTTCGGCGCGGCTGCAGTCAATGGCGCATTCGTCAACCGCGACAATTTCGATCTTGGCGTCAGCAACGAGAGTGCCAAGCGCGACACCTATCGCGGGGTGATCGGATTTGAAGGCGACCTGTCCGCCGGAGAAGGAAGCGGGAATCTTCACTACGAACTTTCCTACGTCTATGGCAAAGCCGACTCCGTCGTAACAGACGGAAATACCCGTGTCACCGACCGCTACTATGCGGCGCTTGATACGGTGATCGACCCCGCAACCGGCAAGCCGACATGCAGGATCAACCTGCCGGGCGAGACGTTGATCGACCAGAACAATTATGGTGGCGTCGTGTCCATCGGCGGAAACACGGTGACCGGCGCGCCGTTGAGCTTCACGGCTGGCCAGTGCGTTCCGCTGAGCATCCTTGGCGAAGGCGTTGCCACTCAGGCTGCGAAAAGCTTTGTCTTTGTTGACAATATCACCCGGGCCAGCAGCAAGCAGCAGGTGCTGGCGGCTTCGCTGACGGGCGATCTTGGATTCCTGTTTGACCTCCCCGGCGGCCCGATCAAATTTGCCCTTGGTGCCGAATATCGCAAGGAAACCACGCGTTCGACCCCGTCCGCATTCCAGCAGGCGGGCTATTTTGACGGCGGCAACCAGATTTTGCCAAGCGGCGGCAAATTCGACGTCAAGGAAGTCTATGGCGAGGTCAATCTGCCTCTGCTTTCGCACGTACCCTTTGCCGAAAACCTCTCCTTTGGTGCTGCCGCCCGCCTGTCCGACTACTCGACGATCGGCCGGACGACCACCTGGAAGCTTGACGGCACCTATTCGCCGGTGCGGGATTTCACCGTTCGGGGAACCTATTCACAGGCCATTCGCGCACCGAACATCAATGAGCTGTTCAGCCCGTTGCAGGGCGTGTTCCAGTTCCTTGACGATCCGTGCGATCCAAGCTTCCTTCCCGAAGGAACGCAATATCGCGCCGCAAACTGCACCGCTCAATTGACGGCTGCGGGCCTTACGCCAGCCATGATCGCGGCATTCTCTCCAGCGACGGACGCAGCGCAGAGCACCAGCCAGCCCGGGCTTCAGGGGGGCAATCCCAACCTTCGCGAGGAAACGGCAACGACGTGGACCGCAGGCGTCGTGCTTCGGCCGCGTTTCATCCCCGGCCTCGCCGTGACGGCGGACTGGTTTGACATCAAAATCGCCAACGCGATCAACACGCCAGACCAGAACGAACTGTTCAAACTTTGCGTCGATCAGCCGACCCTGACCAATCCGTTCTGCGGCAGCTATACCCGCAGCTCGACGACGGGGTTCATCAATTCCTACATCGTTGCTGCCCAGAATGTGGCCGCGTTCACGACGTCAGGGCTTGAAGTGAGCGTGAACTATCAAATTACGCCGCGTGCAGACATTGGCAGCTTCAACTTTCATCTGGTCGGCGGATATTTGAACGATCTGACAATCCTCGCGTCGGTGGGAGGTGTACCTGAGCAGCAGCGCAACCGCGCGATCCGGCCAAATTATCAGGGCAATCTCGATCTCACATGGAAGAAGGGCGGCTTGGCGATCAACTATGGTCTGGGCTGGCAGGGCAAGACCCAACGCTACACCACTATCGAGCTCACGGCGAACCCCGATCGCTCTGATCCCAAATACTTCTTCTACAAGGAACGCTGGGAGCATGACATTCAGATTTCTTACGATGTCGCGGAACATTTCCAGGTTTATGGCGGAATTAACAACTTCACCAATCAGCAACCTGCTATTGCAGCTACGTCTGGAACATCAGATTCTGCCGGTTATCCTGTGAGTGCAATTGGCCGCTATTTCTACATGGGCGCCAAGATCAAGCTTGACCGGTTGTTCTGACATTTTTCCCGGATCGGGGCTTTGGCCCCGATCCGAACGTCAGGCCGGAATTTGATATGATCGACTCGATATCCCGCTTCTGATAACCTGCTTCTGGTCAGGATGGGGAGGGTTCAATGATCATTGGTCCTAAAATTGCGTCGCTTTGCGTTGCTTTTGTTTCGCTGACGAGTTTTTCCGGAACCGAAGGGATTTCCGCTTCGCGCGAGGCTCTGCGGCAGCTTGATCCGTCGCGGATTGCAGGCTCGATCTGCGGGCAGGGTGCGCGCGATGCGCGATCCCGCCAGTCCTGGATGCGTCTGGCCAATATGGCGGTTGGGGCGCTTCCTGCCGCGGACGGGCCGGTGCTGCTCATCGAAGGGCTGGGCGATCCGGGGTTCAGGATCAGCACGCAAAACCCCGTCGCGCAGCGCTACTTCAATCAGGGGCTGATGCTCACTTACGGATTCAATCATGCAGAGGCGATCCGGGCCTTTCGTGAGGCGCAGCGGCTCGATCCGGATTGCGCAATGTGCTGGTGGGGCGAAGCGAATGCCCTTGGGCCCAACATCAATGCGCCGATGGATGCGGCAATCAACGCCCGTGCCATTGCCGCGGTCTATCGTGCCGATGCGTTGAGGGCCGGGGCAAGGCCTGACGAACAGGCCCTGATTGATGCACAGAAACAGCGCTATTCCGTGCACGCCGACGCTGATCGTGCGGGGCTCGATCGGGAATATGCGACCGCAATGTTTGAAGTGGCCAGGCGGTTCCCGGAAAATGACACGATCGCCGTTCTTGCAACGGAAGCCGAAATGGACACGCGTCCCTGGGACTATTGGGAGCCGGATCGTCAAACGCCGAAGGGACGTATCGGCGAAGCCGTGCACCTTGTGGAAACAGTCTTGTCCCGCAACCCGGATCAGCCACAGGCCGCGCATCTTTATATCCACCTGCTGGAAAGCACCGCGCATCCCGAAAGGGCCGAAGTCGCGGCTGACCGGCTGGCGCAGCTTGTCCCGGGATCGGGCCATCTCGTCCATATGCCGGCGCATCTTTATTATGTGCTGGGTCGGTTCAAGGATTCGATCCGGGTCAATATCGAGGCGGCGCGAGTCGACGAGGCTTTTCTGCTCACCTCGAAGGACAGCGGCCTCTACCGTTACGGATATTATCCCCACAACGTGCATTTCATCGTGACATCGGCCCAGATGGCGGGTGATTCGGTCACGGCTCTGCGCGCCGCAAGGCGGCTTCACCAGATCCTGAGTGCCGATGCTACGGCGGCCACGCCCTGGGTGCAGCCGGTCGATGCGGCGCCGTATCTGGCTTATGCCCAGTTCGGAAGCCCCAAGGCCATCCTCGCGCTCAAGGCGCCGGATCCGCGTTTGCCCTATGTCACGGCGATGTGGCGCTATGCGCGGTCACTCGCCTTTGCCCGGTTGCGGGATGACAAGGCGTTCGATCGGGAGCTTGCCGCGCTCACGCTCATCCGGACCAAGACCGATTTCAAGCCGATGACGGATATGCTCGTCCCGATGCCGGATTTGCTGAAGATTGCGGAACAGGTTGCGCTTGCCCGCCGAGAATATGCGCACGGGCGATATGCCGCCGCAGCGGACCTCTATCGCGAAGTAGCAAAGATCGAGGCGGGCATCACCTATTATGAGCCGCCATTCTGGTATTATCCCGTCCAGCAATCGCTGGGTGCTGCATTGTATCGCGCCGGTGACCTGATGGGCGCGCGCCAGGCATTCATGCAGGCCCTTGGCCAATTCCCCAACAATGGATGGGCGCTATACGGACTTGCCGAAACCGATCGCGCTTTGGGAGATCGCCCGTCCGAAGCGGCAGCGCGGGCTGCGTTTGACAGGGCGTGGCTTGGTGATCCGAAGTGGATTTCCATCGACCGGATATAGATTTTCCCGGGCTGCAGCTTGCGGACTTGCGCGATGGCGTCGCGGTTTCTAGTCGGGGGGCAGAACTGATCGGGGAGCCACAATGCGCGCGTTTATTTTTCCGGGGCAGGCCAGCCAGGCTGTCGGGATGGGGTTGGCCCTGTCTCAAGCGAGCCCGGCCGCGAAGGCGGTCTTCCAGGAAGTCGATGAGGCACTTGGGCAGCACCTGTTCCGTATCATGACTCAAGGGCCAGAGGATCAACTGATCCTCACCGAGAATGCCCAGCCGGCGATCATGGCCAACGCCCTTGCGACCTTGCGGGTGCTCGAAATAGAAGGCGGTATCCGCTTGGGCGAAAAGGCCAATTTCGTTGCGGGGCACAGCCTTGGTGAATATTCAGCGTTGTGCGCGGCCGGAGCTTTGAACTTAAAAACGACTGCCAAGCTCTTGAAATTGCGTGGGCAGGCGATGCAG
>JANLQV010000189.1:0-1562 GCA_031368025.1 Sphingomonadales bacterium
TTGATATCCGTCTCGAACGCGAGGGACGGTTGGCGCTTGCACAATCCTGTTTCGACTTCTTGCCGGCGCGCGCGTTGCTCGATCTGGAAGGCTGGCCAGATATCGACATTTTTGCTCATGCCTGATCCAGCCGCGCCCGCGCGCTCGGCTCTCCAGCGTTGGGCGTCTCCAGGCGGGCGCCACGACCGGTTGATACTGATCGCTCGCATCGCGCTTCCCGCGATCATCGGAATTCTGAGCGCGGGGCTGCTCTTTGCGCCGCTCGCCATGCGCAGCGAAGTCAGCTTTGTCCTGGCCAAGGACAATGTGCAGGTTGCAAAGGAACGGATGCGCGTGACCGCAGCAACCTATCGCGGGGAAGACAGCAAAGGCCAGCCTTTCCAGATGACCGCCGGATCTGCTGTTCAAGCGACGTCAAGCGATCCGGTTGTGAAACTCAGCAACCTGACGGCGAGCATTGCCCTGAAAGATGGGCCGGCGACGCTCCACGCCGATGCCGGGCGGTATGACATGGATCGCGAGATCGTATCGATCGTGGGGCCAGTCGTTTTTTCGTCGACCGATGGCTATCGGCTTGAAACCCGCGACGTGGCCGTGGGGCTCAAGACCCGCAAGCTCGCAAGCGGCGGCCCGGTGGACGGCAAAATGCCGCTTGGCAGTTTCAGCGCTGACAGCATCCAGGCCGATCTGGCCGCCCACACCGTTACGCTCGATGGCCGTGCACGCTTGCATATCGAGCAAGGCCGCGCCAGATAGCCGCCATGCGCAAAACGATCTTCCTCGCCCTCATCCTGCCGATTTTGTCTGGCCCTGCCGTCGGGCAAGCCTTGAAGGGCCATGATACGAATGCACCGGTCGACGTTGAGGCAGACCGGATCGAGGTACAGGATCGCGCTGATCGCGCCATGTTTGTGGGTAATGTCCGGGTCAATCAAGCTGGCCTCACGCTCACGGCGGCGCGATTGACCGTCGCTTATGCCAATAGCGCGGGATCTGGCGTCGCGATTGAGCGTCTCGATGCCACGGGCGGCGTTACGGTTCACAGCACCAACCAGACGGCTCAAGGCAACACGGCCATTTATGATCTTCCCCGCCGCCTGATCACGATGGTCGGCGCGGTGACCCTGACCCAGGACGGAAACCGGATCAGTGGCGGGCGGCTGGTCATTGATCTCAATTCGGGGCGCGCAGTCGTCGATGGCAGCGCGGTCGGGGCCCCAGGGGTTCAGGGTGGGACCGGCGGACGGGTGACCGGCCGCTTCACCGTCAAAAAAGGGCAATAGCCGCCGCGCGGGTTTCGCAATCGCGCTGACCATGCAATAATCTTGCCAATTGCCCGGAATTAACCTTTGATACACCATATAGTGCGAGCAGACCTGCAGGAGTGCCGATGAACGACGTATCGATCATGGAGGCCCACAAGGCCGATCCCGCCGCCCTTTCGAGCGGCCTTTCGGTTGTCTCGATCGCCAAATCCTATGACAAGCGCGCCGTCCTGTCGGATGTTTCGCTTTCGGTGGGTCGCGGTGAAGTCGTCGGGCTGCTCGGCCCGAATGGCGCCG
>JANLQV010000220.1:0-3132 GCA_031368025.1 Sphingomonadales bacterium
GAATTCGCGATGCTGAGCGCCACCCGGCGTGCGCTGTGATCCGAAACCGCTCCTTCAACAGTGATTTCGATCAGCTTCGTCGCCCCCTCGCCGTCGCGCACGACGAGGAGTGCAAGCTGGCGGCACAAATCGGTGAGCGCGGCCTGAAACGCATCCGCGCCGGCATCATCGAATGAACGCAATGCCGGATTTCCTGCCTTGCCCGTCGCGAACGCAAGGACTGTGTCCGAAGTGGACGTATCGCTGTCGACGGTGATGCAGGAAAAGGTCGGCTCGTTCGCAGCGCTGAGCATGGCCTGGAGGAAAGGCGCATCCACCGCTGCATCGGTAAAAATATAGCCCAGCATCGTTGCCATGTCGGGCGCAATCATCCCGCTGCCCTTGATGATACCGGCAAGCGTAACGGTTTGGCCCCCGACAATTGCAGTCGTTACGGCTCCTTTAGGAAAGGTGTCGGTCGTCATGATCGTAGCGGCGGCATCCTGCCAGCTGCACGGTGAGGCAGAAAATGCGGCTTCGAGCCCGGCTTCCGCCTTGTCGATCGGGAGGGGAACGCCGATCACTCCGGTCGAAGAGACGAACACCTGGGCGATCGGGCAGCCCAGATACGCCGCCACCTTGCCAGTGACTGCCTCGACAGCTTCACGTCCGCGGCGTCCGGTAAAGGCGTTGGCATTTCCGGCACTGACAACCAGCGCGCGGGCCTTGCCCTGAGGCAAATGCTTGCGGCACCAATCCACTTCGCTTGAAGGACATTTGCTTTGCGTCAGCACCCCGGCGACGGTTGTCCCTTCGTCAAGCGTGACGAAAGTGAGGTCACAACGATCCCAGCTCTTGTAATGCGCCCGCGCGATGCGGCGCGTGACGCCGGCGATCTCTGGAATCGACGGAAAGGGGCGGGTAAGCGGAGATGGGGTAAGGTCGGCCATGCGGGCGGCTCTAGACTCGGCTTCTGCGATGATCAATGTTGCGATATACAAAGCTACAACCGGTCAATTTGAGCAAAGGACTTTGATCATGATGCGTCGCGTCACCCCTATTTCGATCCTGATGATTGCCTCTGCTGCTTCAGCCGCGCCTGTTGCCCACCGCGCTTCGTTGATGGACGGGTCAATTTCATCAGCAGATTATCCCCCGGCAGCAATTGCCGCGCATCAGGTCGGAACGGTCGTCGCGGCATATCGTATTGCACCTGATGGCACCGTCGCCAAATGCGACATCGCCCAAGCGAGCGGCTCGGACGCTCTGGATACCCGGTCATGCGAGATCATCCTCCAGCGCTTCCGCTTCAATCCGGCGCGCAATGCCGCAGGTGATGCGATCGAGGAATGGCGCACCCAGAAAATTAGCTGGAAGCTGCCGGTTGTTGCAGACGAGTATGCCAATGCGTCAAGAAAGGGTGAACTCCTTGTCTATGTTGCCAAAGATGGCAGCGTCGACACGTGCGAAGTCTTGAAGCCCAGTGAGGACAATGATTGGGATATGAAAATGTGTGCGCTGGTCGCATCCAGCCAGAAGTTCACACCATCTCGCGATTTCAACGGTCGACGTCAGAAATCCAAGCATGTCGTGCCAGTCTGGGAATAGGGCGATGCCACAAAATCCAGCTTGGCACTAGCAGAACAGACATTCACGACCTATGTGAAGGCCGACCCAATATTTGGAACCCGTTTTGAACCTGCTGCTTTTCCTTTCAGCGTTGCTGGCCGGCTTTACCGGGGCGATTTCTGGCGGGCAAAGGGCCGATGCGCCTGCTGTGCAGCAAAGTGTTGCGCAGATGCGCGACAGTGTAGCCGAGACGGTCGCCCAGTTGCCCCTACCCGCCCCGCGGCGGATGGTAACAGTGCGAAGCCCGATCGTGTCGGAGCTGATCGTCCAGCCTTCCTGGGCGCTGCAAATTGTCGTGCCTGTCTTTGAGATTGGCAGGATCAACGAGAAGCGGCTGGTCTAGGCGGCTTCGTGCCTTTCCCTTGTCCGGGATCGCGCAACATCTTTCATCCGCCTTTTATCGCGGCGCTCCCGGGCAACCGGCGCCCCGCTTCCAACATATGAACTGGATTTCCCCATGCTCGGTGGCATCGCCAAAGCCATATTCGGATCGTCGAACGATCGTTACGTCAAATCGCTTGGAAAAATTGTCGCCCGGATCAACGGCTTTGAGCCGACGATTGCGGCGCTGACCGACACCGAGCTTGCCAACCAGACGGCAATCTTCCGTGAGCGCCTTAGCAGCGGTGTGGAACTTGACGATCTGTTGCCGGAAGCGTTTGCAACGGTCCGCGAAACCGCCAAGCGAGTGCTGGGCCAACGGCATTATGATGTGCAGATGATCGGTGGCATTGTCCTTCATCGCGGCGAAATCGCTGAAATGCGAACCGGTGAAGGCAAGACGCTGGTGGCAACGCTGGCCGTTTATCTCAATGCCTTGCCGGGGCTTGGCGTCCACGTTGTGACCGTGAATGATTATCTCGCCCGGCGCGATGCCGAATGGATGGGCCAGATCTATAAATTCCTGGGCCTGACGGTCGGGATCATCGTCCCCAACCTGGCCGATAGCGAACGTCGTTCCGCCTATGGCTGCGACATTACCTACGGCACCAATAATGAGTTCGGTTTCGATTACCTGCGCGACAATATGAAATATGAACGCGCCCAAATGTCGCACCGTCCATTCAACTATGCGATCGTTGATGAAGTCGATTCGATCCTGATCGACGAAGCGCGGACGCCACTGATCATTTCCGGCCCGACCGACGACAAGTCGGAGCTTTACAAGTCGGTCCACGCCGTTGTCCGTGAGCTTGTCGCCGAAGACTATGAAGTCGATGAAAAACAGCGCTCGATCGTCCTGACCGAAGACGGCACCGAAAGGGTTGAGCGGATGCTTGAGGCAGCCGGGCTGCTCGAAGGTGGAAACCTCTATGATTTCGAAAATACGCAGGTCGTCCATCACTTGAACCAGGCGCTCCGGGCCAATGTGATCTTCAAACGCGATACCGATTATATCGTGAAGGAAGAAAAGGTCATCATCATCGACGAATTCACTGGCCGCATGATGGATGGGCGGCGCTGGTCAGATGGGCTTCACCAGGCGGTCGAAGCCAAGGAAAATGTGACGATCGAGCCGGAAAA
>JANLQV010000269.1:0-5602 GCA_031368025.1 Sphingomonadales bacterium
GGCCCGCTCCCGCCAGGGGGGAGGGGGTGGGTGAGGCGGAAGCTGCGCTCCTCAACGCTCTCGATGTCGCCGAGCCTAAGGCCGCAGCGGCCATCGAAGCCGAAGATTTCGAAGCGGCAATGGCGGCGCTTGCCTCGCTTCGCGCGCCCATCGACGCGTTCTTCGATGGCGTGATGGTGAATGATCCAGATCCGCAAAAGCGGGCGTTCAGGTTGGGGTTGCTGGCAAGGTTCCGTGATGCGGTGCATCGCGTGGCGGATTTTTCCAAAATCGAGGGCTGACGATGACCCAATATGTTTACCGCTTCGGCGGCGGTGTTTCGGATGGTGGCAGCCTCGACAAGACCTTGTTGGGCGGGAAGGGTGCGAACCTTGATGGCATGGCGGCGATTGGCCTGCCGGTGCCTCCGGGCTTCACCATCTCCACGCCGATGTGCACGCGCTATTATGATGAGGGGGAGACATTCCCGCCCGAACTGACGCCGCAGGTGGCCGACGGGATCGGCCATATCCAGCATGTGACCGGAAAGATATTCGGGGACGCCGCCGATCCGCTGCTCGTCTCGGTCCGTTCGGGCGCGCGGGTTTCGATGCCGGGGATGATGGATACCGTCCTCAATCTCGGGCTCAACGATGCGACGGTCGAAGGGCTGGCGGCGTCATCGGGCGATGCGCGTTTCGCGTGGGACAGCTATCGCCGGTTCATCCAGATGTATGCCGATGTCGTCCTCGAACTCGATCACGGATCGTTCGAGGAAGCGCTGGAAATCGCCAAGGAAGACAAAGGCTTCTACCTCGATACCGAACTGAGCGCCGATGATCTCAAGGCGCTGGTGGGCGACTATAAAAAGCTGGTGGCCGAACAATGGGGCAAGCCCTTCCCACAGGATGTGCATGACCAGCTTTGGGGTGCGGTTGGCGCGGTGTTCGGTTCATGGCAATCCGAGCGGGCCAAAGTCTATCGCCGGATCAATAATATTCCTGGCGACTGGGGCACTGCGGTCAACGTCCAGGCGATGGTCTTCGGCAATATGGGCGAGACATCGGCCACAGGCGTCGCGTTCACCCGCGATCCGGCCACGGGCGAGAATGCCTATTATGGCGAGTATCTGATCAACGCGCAGGGTGAGGATGTGGTCGCGGGCATCCGCACGCCGCAATATCTCACACGCGCGGCCCGTGAGCGCGCCAATGCAAAGCCGCTGAGCATGGAAGAGGCGATGCCCGAGGTTTACGGGCAGTTGGCCGACGTCTTCAATATCCTTGAGACGCATTATCGCGACATGCAGGATATCGAATTCACTGTGGAACGCGGCACACTGTGGATGCTCCAGACCCGCTCGGGCAAGCGGACGGCGAAGGCCGCGCTCAAGATCGCGGTCGACATGGCCGAACAGGGGCTGATCACGCGCGATGAGGCAGTGGCGCGGATCGACCCGTCGGCGCTTGACCAGTTGCTCCACCCCACGCTTGATCCCAAGGCGGTGCGCGATGTGCTGGCGAAGGGACTTCCTGCCTCGCCGGGCGCGGCATCGGGCATTGCCGTGTTCGACAGCGACACCGCCGAGAAGCGCGCGGAGATGGGCGAAAGCGTCATCCTCGTCCGCATGGAAACTTCGCCCGAAGACATTCACGGGATGCATGCGGCAAAGGGCATCCTGACGGCGCGGGGCGGGATGACGAGCCATGCGGCGGTTGTGGCTCGCGGCATGGGGCGGCCGTGCGTCTCGGGCGCAGGCAATGTCGCGATTGATGCAAAGGAGCGCATCTTCCGCGTTGGTGGTCGCGAAGTGCGCGAAGGCGACGTCATCACGATCGACGGCGCGTCGGGCGAAGTGATGTTCGGCGAAGTGGCAACCGTCCAGCCCGAAATGTCGGGAGACTTTGCTGCGCTAATGGTCTGGGCCGATGCCGCGCGCAGGATGAAGGTCCGCGCCAATGCCGAGACTCCCGCCGATTGCCGGATCGCCCGCGATTTCGGCGCGGAAGGCGTCGGGCTGTGCCGCACAGAGCACATGTTCTTCGAGGCGAGCCGGATCACCGCCGTCCGCCAGATGATCCTTGCCGAGGATGAGGCCGGGCGTCGCGCGGCGCTGGCCAAATTGCTTCCAGAACAGCGGGCGGACTTCAAGGGTATCTTCGAAGTGATGGCCGGTCTTCCCGTGACGATCCGGCTGCTCGACCCGCCGCTCCATGAGTTCCTGCCGACCGAGGAACATGATTTTTCCGATGTGGCCGAAGCTGCTGGTGTGGGCATCGAAATCCTGAAACGACGTGCCGCCGAACTCCATGAATTCAATCCGATGCTTGGCCATCGCGGGTGCCGTCTCGGCGTGACCTATCCCGAGATTTACGAGATGCAGGCCCGCGCCATCTTTGAAGCGGCGTGCGATCTTGAGGTTTCGCCCATTCCCGAAGTGATGGTGCCGCTGGTCGCAACAAGGCGCGAACTCGAACTGATGAAGGACGTGATCGACCGGACCGCTGAGGCGGTCTTCGTCGAACGCGGCAAGCGGATCGAATATCTGGTCGGTACAATGATCGAGCTTCCACGGGCGGCCTTGATGGCAGGCGAGATTGCCGAGGTCGGCGCCTTTTTCAGTTTTGGAACAAATGATCTGACCCAGACCACGCTTGGCGTCAGCCGCGACGATGCCAGTCGCTTCCTGACCCACTATGTCGACAAGGGCATCTATGCGCAGGATCCGTTCGTCAGCCTCGATATCGACGGCGTCGGTGAACTGGTGAAGATTGCTGCCGAACGCGGACGCGCAACCCGGCCCGATATCAAGCTTGGCATCTGCGGCGAACATGGCGGCGATCCGGCATCGATACATTTCTGCGAACAGGTCGGGCTCGATTATGTCTCCGCGTCCCCCTACCGTGTGCCCATCGCACGTCTGGCAGCAGCACAGGCGGCATTGAGGCAGGGATGAGGGCGGGGGCTGTCAAACAGCCCCCGCATCAGGTCTTCCCGTTGACGAAGGTGTCGCTGATCGAACAAGCCGCCGGCCCGAGGATCACGACGAACAGCACCGGCAGGATGAACAGGATCAACGGCACTGTCATGATCGCGGGGAGGCGCGCAGCCTTTTCTTCGGCGCGCATCATGCGTTCGTTGCGGAATTCGGCAGAGAGCACCCGCAGTGCCGAGGCTAGCGGCGTGCCGTATTTTTCGGTCTGGATCATTGTCGTGACCACGCCGCGCACGGCATCGAGCGCGACGCGGTGCGACAGGTTTACAAAGGCCATGCGCCGCTCGGTCAGGAAGCCAAGTTCGATCGCGGTCAAGGCGAATTCGTCGCCGAGTTCGGGATAGGCCTTACCCAGTTCGCGGGCAACGCGGTGGAAGGCAGCATCGACGGTCAGGCCAGCTTCGGCACAGATCACCAAAAGGTCGAGCGCATCGGGCAAGCCCTTGCGAATTGCGTCGGAACGTTTCTTGATCTTGTTCGCGACGAAAACGTCCGGTGCCTTGTAGCTGCCGATGAGCGCGCCGGCGATCAGGAAGAACTTCTTCATCGCGGACCAATCCGCTTTCCAGCCAAACCCATAGACCGCGAGCGCCACGCCGCCACCGATGACGATCGGCAGGACCATCCGTCCGAAAATAACCGCGACTGCCGCATCCTTGGAGCGGATACCGGCCTGGACGAGCTTGGATTGTGCCGCCTTGAGCTGAGTATCCTGCAACACACGCAGCGATGAGAGGAACGACCGCATCCGGTCTGTCGTTTCGTTCTTCTGCGTCAGTTTTGCGCGGCGCTTGCCGCTCGACACGACAATGCCGGCTTTCAATTGTTCGCGACGCTCGTTGAGTGCCTTGACGCGGCCGGCCATCGGGTCGCGGACGGTCGTCGCAGTGTAAAGCGCATAGATGACGGCCATTGTCGCCACTGCCGACAATAATGTCGCGACCCAGAGGACGTCGACTCCCAGCAATGTTGGCCCACCGGTTTGCATCTCTAAATCTTTCCCTTGCCCGTCAAATTTCGAAGCTGATCATCTTGGACATGATGAACGCACCAATGCTCATCCAAACCATGCCGCCCATGCCCGCAACCATCAACCTCTGGTCTTCGAAAAAGTGAAGCATATAGGGCGGATTGACGTACAGAATCATGCCGAACACCATGAATGGAAGCACCCCGATGATATAGGCCGAGGCCTTGGATTCGGACGACATCGCCCGGATCTTGAGCTTCATCTGGGCGCGTTTGCGCAGCACTTCGGACAGGTTCGATAGCGTTTCAGCCAGATTGCCGCCGGTTTCGCGCTGAATGGCGAGCGTGATGCAGAAGAACTGGAATTCGGCTGTGCCGATGCGATCGGCAGCTTCGTCGAGTGCCATGTCCATCGTCTTGCCGATCCGAATTCGATCCGAAACGCCCCGGAATTCCATGCCAACCGGATCCGGCACTTCGCTTGCGACGATGCCCAATGTTTCGGAAATGGGAAGACCTGAGCGCAATCCGCGCACCATCAGTTCGATCGCGTCGGGAAAGCGCGTGTTGAAATTGTCCACGCGCTTCTTGATCTGCTTGCCGACAATCATGTGCGGCAGGAAGAGCCCCAATGCCGAGCCGGCAAAAAGCCCGAGATAGATCGGGGCACCCTTGATCACGCACAGAATGACAATGACCAGCATAATGACGACGCATGTCATCGAATATTTGGCCAGCGACCATTTCTTGCCGGTCTGTTCGAGGCGCTTGGCGAGAAGCGCGGGGTTTGGAATATATTTGCTCAAGATGCCGTCCGCCCGAGAAGCGCGGTTGGCGGTTATCTTGCGGAGCTGCGATTCCACGGTGTACGAAGGCGTGTCGCTGTGCCGGGCTTTCATGCCGTCAAGCCGACGCGCCTGCGCCTTCCCGATCGATGGCCCGGCAAAAGCAACGCCGAGCATGATCAAGCTCATGATCGCCCCGGCGGCTATAACGATCCACTGCATTGGTGGCATAGTTCGAACCAATCCTAACCGGTCACAATGACCTGAAACATTATGCGTTCTGTTCGGCCTTGGCCTTCTTGCCAGGAAGCAGCGACTTCAGCCCGGCTATCTTGCCGGCAAGAGACGTTGAGCCGCCAGCCTTGGTCGCAACAGCGGAAACAATTTCTTCGGCGCCATCTGCCACCTGTAACAGCCGCGCGCCGATCGCCTGGAGTTCCAGCCCGACTTTCGACGTCTTGCCGACTTCGGCCACCGGCTTGCCCAGCTTTGCGGCCTGGCAGACAACCTTCACGTCGTAGGGAATCGAAAAATCGATCTTGCGTTCGATCGACGATTCAAAGTCCTTCTTCGATATTTCGGATGTGCCGCTTGGGCCCACACGGTTGGCTGTCACGAAAACGTTTGCCTGTGGCGCGTTGGACTTGAGCCACGACAGGATCCGGATGGTATCGCGGGCGCCGACCAGGGTCAGTTCGGCCACGACCACGACAGACTGGATTTCGTTCATGAGATGCGGATGCTGGACGAGCATTTGGCGCGGAAGATCAATCACGGTGCATTCGAATGCCGCGCGCATCTCTTCCTGCAACTGGTAAAAGGCACCCCCGTCACTCAACATTGGCTGGCTCATCGGCGCCTCGGCCGAAAAATC
>JANLQV010000274.1:0-2850 GCA_031368025.1 Sphingomonadales bacterium
CGCTGTCTGCACGAGAGGCGATCAATCCTGATGTCAGGGTGGCTTTCCCCGGTGACGCGGCACCAGCCCTGCACGGCACGCCGGGGCTTCGTCGCTATCGCGGTTTGGCGGCATATATGCGCGGATTCGATCTCGTCCTGACCTACAATTGGGGTGCAATGGATGCGGTCGGCGCAAGGCGGATGTTTGGACGGAATGGCCCGGCATTGATCCATCATGAGGATGGCTTCAACGCTGACGAGGTTCAAAGCCTGAACTGGAAGCGCAATTTTTTCCGACAATTGACACTGGGCGCAGCAACACATCTGGTTGTGCCGTCCCGGCGCCTGCAATCCATCGCGGCGCTCCACTGGCGTCGTCCGGACGCCATCCGCATACCGAACGGCATCAACACCAGCCTATACAGCCAAGCGCCGGAACCCGGCAGCATTCCGGGCCTGATGCGACAGGCAGGCGATATTGTGATCGGGACATTGGCCGGGCTGCGGACGGTGAAGAACCTGCCGCGCCTCGTCCGCACGGTGGCTCCATTAGGGGGGCATGTGAAGCTTGTAGTCGTTGGAGAGGGGCCGGAGCGCGAGACGATTCTGGCTGAGGCACAACGCGTCGGCATGACGAACCGGCTGGTCATGCCCGGATTTCTCCCCGACCCACACCGGTTCCTGGGTCATTTCAATATTTTTGCGCTCTCTTCGGATAGTGAGCAATTCCCGATCTCATTGGTTGAGGCGATGGCAGCAGGCTTGCCCGTTGTTTCAACCGATGTGGGGGATGTGCGAGACATTGTTTCTACGGCGAACCAGTCGCTTGTCGTTGCAGCGTCCCGCGAGGCCGATTTCACCAACGCGCTGCGACGGCTCTGCGACGATGCAGCCCTTCGCAAGATGTTGGGTGAAGCGAACCGCGCACTGGCCCAATCGGCGTATGCGGAGGGCGATATGATCAAGGCTTATGCCGCGCTGTACGAGGCTGCAATTGGCCAACCTGGCGCGCTTTTCCCCCAGCGCTGAAAAAACCCGAGCATTTCCGAAACACAGTATTATATGGGCGCTAAGGGGCGTTGACAGGAGTGGGGATGTTCAAGGGTTTGAAGCCAATTGTTTATCGAGGTCGTGAAGTCTGGCCGCTGATTGAAGGCGGCAAGGGTGTCTCGGCAACCAACCACGCCAGTGCCGGCGCCTGGGCTGCGGCAGGCGGAATTGGGACGGTTTCAGCAGTGAACGCGGATAGTTATGATCCGACCGGCAAGATTATCCCTCAGGTTTATGCAGCAAGCACGCGTCGTGAGCGGCATGAAGAGCTGATCAAATACGGGATCGATGGCGGGGTAGCGCAAGTCCAGCGCGCTTGGGAAATATCGGGCGGCAAGGGCGCGATCAACATCAACGTGCTCTGGGAAATGGGCGGCGCGCAGCAGATCCTGCACGGCATCCTCGAAAAGACCAAGGGCATGGTCTCTGGCGTCACGTGCGGGGCGGGCATGCCATACAAGCTGTCCGAAATCACATCGTCCTATGGCGTATCCTATTTGCCGATCATCAGTTCTGCGCGTGCGTTCCGGGCACTGTGGAAGCGTGCCTATTCCAAGGCCGCCGATTTCCTCTCGGCGGTGGTTTATGAAGACCCGTGGCTTGCGGGCGGGCATAACGGCCTGTCCAACGCCGAAGATCCCCTCAAACCCGAAGATCCCTATCCCCGCGTCAAGGCGTTGCGTGAGACGATGCGCGAAGGCGGCATTTCCGATGAGACGCCCATCATCATGGCGGGTGGGGTTTGGAATCTCAAGGAATGGGAGCATTGGATCGATAATCCCGAGCTTGGCCAGATTGCATTCCAGTTCGGCACACGGCCGCTGCTGACAAAGGAAAGCCCGATCCCGCAAGGATGGAAGGACCGGCTGATGACGTTGGAGGAGGGCGATATCCTGCTCCACAAATTCTCGCCGACGGGTTTCTATTCAAGCGCAGTGCGCACGCCGTTCCTGCGCAATCTCGAAGCGCGCTCCGATCGCCAGATTCCCTATTCACGCGAACAAGCAGGCGATCACACGCATCAGCTTGATGTGGGTGTGAAGGGCAAGAATTATTGGGTGACCAGAGGGGATTTGCTCCGCGCGCGCGAATGGTTCGGCCAGGGCTTTACAGCGGCTCTCAAGACCCCCGACAATACACTGGTGTTCGTCACAATCCCTGAACGCGACATGATCCGCAAGGATCAGACCGATTGCATGGGCTGCCTTTCGCATTGCGCCTTTTCGGCGTGGAAAGACCATGACGATTATACCACCGGCTATCTCGTCGATCCGCGCAGCTTCTGCATCCAGAAAACGCTTCAGGATATCGCGCATGGCGGGCCGGTCGATGAAAATCTTATGTTTGCGGGTCATGCTGCGTTCCGCTTCAAGAAAGACCCCTTCTATTCCAACGGCTTCGTGCCGACGGTAAAACAACTTGTGGACCGTATTCTGACGGGAGGCTGATTTTTCCGACCTTTGCGGCCTTCCGATACGCGCCTGAAGAGATGGTCGCGATTTTCCGGACGCTGGGATCGCATTGAAGTTTGACGGGGCCAGCTCTCCGCCAATTTGCGCAGCCATCAGTGCTGAATGTCCTGACGACCGACATTCGGGATCTATTTAGGAGGTTTAGCTCCTGTCGATCTAAACCATTGATATAAATGGTGACCCCTACGAGAATCGAACTCGTGTTTCAGCCGTGAGAGGGCCGCGTCCTAACCGCTAGACGAAGGGGCCGTTGAGCGCGCGGCGGGCTTATGCCGGGGATGCCCGGGCGTCAAGGGCGATGCAGTTTGGTTGCTTATCGGACACGCCGGTGATCAGGCCGTCGTGCA
>JANLQV010000293.1:0-6795 GCA_031368025.1 Sphingomonadales bacterium
GCCAGACCATGCCGGTCAGCTATCTGCCCGAAAGTCCCTATGGCCCTATTGGTCGGTGGTTTCGCATGATCTGATCCAGCAGGTCGAGGGACAGCCGGACGTATATTCGTCATCATACAAGCTTGGCGGGATAACGATCGGGGATTCTCTGGGCGAAGACGAGTTCCCCAATTTCATCGCGATGGATCGGCCCCGGCACACCGAGCAGCGCAAGGTGGTGCAACCGTCGTTCAATCCCAGCGAGATGGCCCGGCGCGACGTGGAGATTGCGCAGCGGACGAAGGAATTATTCGACGCGCTGCCCGTCGGCGAGACCTTCGACTGGGTCGAGCGTGTCTCGATCCCGCTGACGATCGGGATGTTGTGCATCCTGTTCGATTTCCCTTGGGAAGAACGTCACGACCTGAAGCGCTGGTCTGATCATGCCAGCAACGTATCGCCCGACCAGACCCCTGAAAGACGCGCGATATTTTATGAACAGATGTTCCAGATGCTGACCCGCTTCGATCAGCTGCTGGAGGAGAAACGGGCACTCCCGCCCGCAGACGATCTGCTCTCGCGGGTGATCCACAGCGCAGCAATGGGCGACATGGCGCCGATGGAGCGGGTTGCGAACATCGCGCTGCTGATCGTTGGCGGCAACGACACCACCCGCAATTCGATGAGCGGCTTTGTCGAGGCCTGCACCCAATATCCCGATGAACTGGACAGGCTCCGCGCCGATCGTTCGCTCATCCCCAATGCCGCGCAGGAAATCATCCGGTGGCAATCGCCGGTAACCCATATGCGACGAACCTGCACCGAGGATGTCGAACTGGCCGGGCAAAAGCTGGCCAAGGGTGACAAGGTGGTGCTCTGGTATATTTCCGGAAATCGCGATGAGGCCCTTTTTGCCGATGCCGAACGTTTTGACGTGACACGCCAGAATGCGCGGCGGCACATCGGTTTCGGCTATGGCGTCCATCGCTGTGTCGGCGCGCGGCTGGCAGAGTTGCAACTCGGGCGCCTGATCGGCGAAATTGTCGAGCGGAACATCCGCATCGAAATGGTCGAGCAGCCGACACGCCTTGCAAGCTGCTTCCTCCACGGTTTCACGGAGATGCCGGTCAGGATCGTCGGAGCCTGATGACGTTCACAATTGCCGCACTTTACCGGTTCGCGCCTTTCGACGATCCGGGGCGCTTGCGCGCGCCGCTTTCGGACGCCTGTAGCGCGCATGGCATCAAGGGCACGATCTTGCTGGCACGCGAGGGGATCAACGGGACGATTGCGGGTTCCGCTGCTGCCATCGATGCGGTGCTGGATTATCTTCGGAAACTCCCCGGCTGCAGCGATCTTGAGGTCAAATTCTCGCACGCCGAAACGATTCCATTTCGCCGGATGAAGGTGCGGCTCAAGAAGGAGATCGTGACGCTGGGTGTCGAGGGCATCGATCCGTCGCGCAATGTCGGGCGCTATGTTGAGCCTGGGGAATGGAACGCACTCATGGGCGATCCGGCGACGATCCTGATCGACACGCGCAATGATTATGAAGTGAAGATCGGCACATTCAAGGGCGCGCTCGATCCCAAGACGACCAGCTTTTCCGAATTCCCCGCCTGGTTCCGCGCCCATCGGGCCGAGTTTGGCGAGAAGCCGAAGGTCGCGATGTTTTGCACCGGGGGCATTCGTTGCGAGAAGTCCACCGCTTTTCTGCGCGCCGAAGGCATTGAGGATGTCGCGCATTTGAAGGGCGGAATCCTCAAATATCTCGAGACCGTCGGCGAGGATCAGAGCCGGTGGGAAGGGGAATGCTTCGTCTTTGATGAGCGTGTGTCTGTTGGCCACGGGCTTGCGCCGGGCACCCACAGCCTGTGCCGTGCCTGTCGGATGCCGCTTAGCCCGGAGGAGCAGGCCTCAGCGGACACGATCGAGGGCGTGCAGTGCCCGCATTGCGTGTTGGTCAGGACTGATGCCCAGCGCGAACGCTATGCCGAACGCCACAAACAGGTTGCGCTCGCCGAGAGGCGCGGCGAGCGGCATATCGGGGATGTGGAAGGTTAAATCCGCGCTTCGCCCCATTCGATCCAGCCGAACGGTCGCGGGGTTTTGGGCATATAGGCCTTTTCGGCTCTCGCGATTTTGAAGCCTGCCGCTTCATAGGCACCGGTAATCGGGCGGGTCAGGTGGCAATTGCCGCCGATGCGCTTCCAGAGCGGTTCGATCCGGCGCTGCCATTTCTGAACCGGGGCATCGGGCGCGCTGCCATGTTCGAGGAACAACGCCTTGCCGCCGGGGCGCAACACGCGACGCATTTCGTGCAAGACCTGATGCTGTTCCTGCACCGAACACAGGGTGAAGGTGACGAGGACGGTGTCGAAACTGGCATCCGCGAACGGCATTGCTTCGCCGATGCCTGCCCGAATGTCTACCGTCATGCCCTTGGCCTGTGCGGCGGCCTTCGACGCATCGAGCAACGCGGGGGACGGATCGAGCCCCGAAAAACTCTTGATCCGGGCCGGATCATAAAATTGCATGTTGATCCCGCCACCGCAGCCAAGCTCAAGCACATCGCCTTCGGCCTGCGGCACAATCCGGCTGCGGGCTTTCATGATTTGCGGTTGCGCGCAGCAAAAACCGATCAGCTTGGGAACAGCATTGCGATCCCACCAGCTTGCCGGCCGGGACTCAAAAATAGGCTGAGAAATCTGCGATGACATTGCGATAGAGCTCCTTCTTGAAAGGAACGATCAGGCTTTCCAGCAATTCGGGTGCGACCCAGCGCCATGACCCGAATTCCTGATGCGCCGTTTCGATGTTCACATCCGCATCACTGCCCAGGAAGCGCATCAGGAACCAGGTCTGGCGCTGCCCTCGGTATTTTCCCTTCCACAATTTGCCCATCAATTGTGGTGGCAGATCGTAAAAATGTTCGCGCGGTGAGATGGCCAGAATTTCGGCGAGATGGCGCGCAATGCCGGTTTCTTCACCAAGCTCGCGCAAGGCTGCCGTCTCGGGATCCTCACCCGGATCGATGCCCCCTTGCGGCATCTGCCATGCATCCGCTGCGCTATCGAGCCGCTGGCCGACGAACACTTGTCCTTCGCCGTTCAGCAGCATGACGCCAGCGCAAGGGCGATAGGGCAAGTGTTCGTATTCGGTCATGCAGGCGCCATGATCTCGGCGAGCATCTCTTTCAAGGCTGCAAGATTGCCGGTGATATCGTCGTGCGAAGACGGGATGCCCTGGCGCAGGCAGATATAGCCATGAATATTGCCTTCGGCCTGTCGGTAGACGGTGGGCACGCCGGATGCTTCAAGCTTGTCGGCATAAGCCTTGCCCTGATCACTCAGGGGGTCGAGACTGGCTGTGACGACAAGGCTGGGCGGCATACCGGTCTGGTCGAAATCGAGCGGATGGGCCCGCCAGTCGCCCTCTTTCCACTGATATTGCTCGCCGAACCAGGCCATGCCTTCTTCGGTCAGGAGATAGCCATCCTTGAAGTTGCGATAGCTCTCCCAGTCATTGTGGACTGAGGTTGCGGGATAGATCGGATGCTGGGCGATCACCGGCACGGCGGCAGGCTTGTCGCGCAACGCCATTGCGGTGACGATGGCCAGATTGCCGCCCGCACTGTCGCCGGACAGGACAAGCCCGGTGCAGGGAATGTTTTCCGCGATCCAGCGCGCCGCCGCTTCGCAATCTTCGGGTGCCGCCGGGAAGGGATGCTCTGGAGCGAGCCGGTAATCAATCGAGATCACTGGCATATCGAGCTGGCGCGCCGCTTCGGCGCAATAGGGTTCGTGCGTGTCGATATCGCCAATCACGAATCCGCCGCCATGATAGAAGACCATCACCGGCCCCGCGCTGCGGCTTTCGCGCGGATCATAGAGGCGGGCAGGGATATTTCCTGCCGGGCCAGGAATGCTGATATCGCGGATGATGGCAAGGTCACCGACGGGAGCATCGGCGATATGGCGCATCGCGAGCATCATGTTGCGCGCGTCGACCGGCGGCAGTTCCTGCATCTTGGGTCCGGGCTGGTTGTTCAGAAATTGCAGGAACGTCGCCACATCCGGGCGCACAAAATGCTCAGTCATCCTTAAGGCTCCTTTTTCGTTGCACAACCGGCCTAATCCGCTCAATGCCCTTCGTCCATGCTCAAAGAGAGATTGTGCGCGCGCCGAGATTTACTATTTTGTGATAAACGGGTGCCATGTCTAGAGCGCCGAACAATAACATGATAATCGCAGGACAGAGTTGATGGCTTCCGCCGCACAGAAAATACCAGACCGAGACGATTCTACCGCCAGCTCAATGCCTTCCGAAGCGGTTGTTGTCCGGTTTGCGGGTGATTCCGGAGACGGGATGCAACTGACCGGCGGACAGTTCACGCTTTCGTCCGCACTCGCAGGGAATGATTTCGCGACGTTCCCCGATTTTCCTGCTGAGATTCGTGCGCCACAAGGCACGCTATTCGGTGTCTCGGCCTTTCAGATCAATTTCGGATCTGACGCGATCGAGACTGCTGGCGATGCGCCCGACGTTCTGATTGCGATGAACCCCGCTGCTCTCAAGACCAATGTTGTCGATCTGAAAGCGGGTGGGCTGATCATCGCCGATGATGGCGAGTTCACAGCGCGCAATCTGGCCAAGGCCAATTATGCGGCCAATCCGCTTGAGGATTCGAGCCTCAACCAATGGCAGGTGATGCATTTCAATATCTCGCAGCTGACGATGGATGCCGTCAAGCCATATGGGCTGGGCAACAAGGAAGCGCTGCGCTGCAAGAACATGTGGACGCTGGGGCTTGCGCTCTGGATGTTCGGCCGCGACCGGGCGCCGATTGTGCAATGGCTCAACGAAAAATTCGCCAAGAACCAGACTCTGGCCGAAGCCAACATCGCTGCGCTGAACGCTGGGCATGCCTATGGCGAAACGGCCGAAATCGACGGACCGATGACGCAGCACATCATTGCTCCTGCAGATGCCGAGCCTGGTCTCTATCGCACAGTGACGGGCGCCGAAGCGCTGTCGCTCGGGCTGGTCGCCGGGGCAAAGCTTGCGGACCTTCGGATCTTTTTTGGCGGCTATCCGATCACGCCGGCTTCGGCCATCCTTCACCATTTGTCGCGGCTCAAGGAATTTGGGGTCACCACCTTTCAGGCCGAAGATGAGATTGCCGCGATTGCTTCAGCGATTGGCGCTTCTTATGCGGGCTCGCTCGGCGTCACATCGTCTTCAGGCCCGGGTATTGCGCTGAAGGGCGAAGCGATGGGGCTGGCGGTGATGACTGAACTCCCGCTGGTGATCATCAATTCACAGCGTGGCGGCCCTTCGACGGGCCTCCCGACCAAAACCGAGCAGTCCGATCTTTATCAGGCAGTCTATGGCCGCAACGGCGATACGCCAATCCCGGTGATCGCCGCGCGTTCGCCCGCCGATGCGTTCGATTGTGCGATCGAGGCCGTGCGGATTGCTACGCAGTTCATGACGCCGGTGATCCTCTTGACCGACGGCTATATCGCCAATGCTGCCGAGCCTTGGAAGGTGCCTCATCGGGCGAGCTTCGATGCATTTCCGGTGACCTTTCTTGACCATGTGCCCGAAGGCGGTTTCAAGCCCTATGGCCGCGACGCGAAACTGGCACGGCCCTGGGTGAAACCGGGCACGCCCGGCTTGCTTCACAGGATCGGCGGGATCGAAAAGGAAATCGATACCGGCCATATCAATTATGACGCCGCCAACCATCAGGCGATGACCGATATTCGCAAGGCCAAGATAGACGGCATTGCCAACCATATTCCAGAGCAGGACGTGGCACTTGGCAACAGCTCAGGTAAGATCGTGGTTGTCGGCTGGGGGTCGACCTATGGCCCGATCCATCAGGCGGTCCGTCGCCAGCGGGCGAAGGGCGTGGATGTTTCGCACATCCATATCCGCCATATCTGGCCGTTGCCGCGCAATCTGGGGGCGCTGCTCCGCGGCTACGATCATGTGCTGGTGCCCGAGATGAACACCGGCCAACTCAAGACTGTGTTGCGTGACCAGTATCTGGTCGACGCCAAGCCGCTCAACAAGGTTTCCGGCCAGCCGTTCCGCATCGCGGAAATCGAGACGGCTATTGAGGGGATTTCCCAATGAATGACATGACCCCTATCCGCACGACGACTCCCAAGGATTGGGAAACCGATCAGGAAGTCCGCTGGTGCCCCGGCTGCGGGGACTATGCGATCCTCAAGGCGATGCAGCGGACGATGCCGGAAATCGGCGCCACGCCCGAGAATACTGTGTTCATCAGCGGCATCGGCTGCTCAAGCCGCTTCCCCTATTATATGGAAACCTATGGCTTCCACACGATCCACGGCCGCGCGCCTGCGGTGGCGACGGGCGTGAAGCTTGCCAATCCGGAACTCGATGTCTGGATTATCACGGGGGATGGCGATGCGCTGTCGATCGGTGGCAACCACACGATGCACCTGTTGCGGCGCAATTTGAATTGCCAGTTCCTGCTGTTCAACAATGAGATTTATGGCCTGACCAAAGGTCAATATTCGCCCACGTCGCGTGAAGGCACAAAATCCCCCTCCACGCCGTTTGGTTCGGTTGACCGGCCCGCGCGCCCCTGCGCCTTCGCTCTCGGCTCCGGTGCGCGGTTTGTTGCGCGCGGGATCGATGTTCACAAGAAATTGCCCGAAGTGCTGAAGGCGGCCTATCATCACCAGGGTGCGGCGTTTGTGGAGATCTTCCAGAATTGCATTGTCTACAACGCTGATGTTTTCGCCAAATTCACCGAGAAGGCGAATGCGGATGACA
>JANLQV010000296.1:0-14810 GCA_031368025.1 Sphingomonadales bacterium
ATTGGCGTCGGCATCGACCATCACCAACTGGCCCAGCCGCGTTTTTGCGGTCACGATGATCAGATCGGCATCGAGCGGCACCGATTCTTCGAGCGCGCTGGCCGGTTCGACCCGCATCGTGTTGGAAACAAAATCCATGACGATCCGTTGGCCCTTGAGGCTGTCGATCCCTAACAGGCCATCCGCACCAACATAGCGGCTGGGTAACGCGGCCGCCTCAACCCCTTTTTTTGTGTTGGTCGAAACCTGGACGGTGTTGATCCTGACCAGCTGGACAGTGGCCGATCCGCCCATCGCGTGAAGCTTGGCCGTTCCCGCCTTGGGAAGATCCAGCCGGTCGGCCAGCTCTTCGGAAATGACGGTGCGGTCTGCCCCGGTATCGACAACGAACTGGAACGGCCCCTGCCCGTTGATCATCACCGGCACAGTCATCCTGAGCGCGCGATCAAGCCCGGTAGGCACGGCGTCGGAGGCCGGCGGCGCACCCGGCGGCGCGATGATCTGCCCTGCGGGCGAAGAGGCAACCGTCTGCGCGGAAGCGGGGGTGGCGAGGCCAACGGCTAGAAAGAAAGCGGGAATGGAAATGCGCACCACAAAATGGCTCCTTCAGCTTGTTGCATCCCCGCCCTTCAAGCATAGACTAAGCCGGGAGCGGGTCAATGTTGATGCGGTAAAGCATAGTGGAGGAGGGGTGTTTCGATTTTTGTTGCAACGCACCAAAATAGGCGTAGGAGCCCCGCTCCATTCTGATGGAGTCGGTCATGTCAGCCAGTTTACCTGTTGCACATTCGTCTTCCGCCCCGCTGAAAAAGGGCGCTTTCCTGCTTCTTACCATCGGCGCCATCGGTGTCGTTTTCGGCGATATCGGCACTAGCCCGCTTTACGCTTTTCGCGAAGCACTCAACCAGTCGGCTGGTGACGGCATCGTGGCGGGCGAGATATTCGGCGTGCTGAGCTTGGCGCTGTGGTCTCTGATCCTCGTCGTCTCGATCAAATATGTCCTGTTCCTGATGCGCGCCGACAATCAAGGCGAAGGCGGGGTGCTGGCGCTGATGGCGCTGGCGGGCCGGGCTTTGGGGAACAAGCGCGGCGTCGTGCTGCTGCTCGGCGCAACGGGCGCGGCGCTGTTTTACGGCGATGCGATGATCACGCCTGCGCTCTCGGTGCTGTCCGCCGTTGAGGGCTTGAAGACGATTCCAGGCATGGGGCCCGGGATCACCGACCGGTTGATCCTCGAGGTCACGGTCGTCATCCTGTTCGGTCTGTTCGCCGTCCAGTCGCGCGGCACGGCAAGCGTGTCGAAACTGTTCGGGCCGATCTGCATTGTTTGGTTCCTGACGATCGCCGGGATCGGTTTGATCCACATTGCAGACGAACCCGCGATCCTCAGCGCGATCTCGCCGCACCACGCGGTGTTTTTTTTGGCGAACCACGGCATTGTGGGGCTGTTCGTACTCGGCGCGGTGTTCCTGACCGTGACCGGGGCCGAGGCATTGACCGCCGATATGGGGCATTTCGGACGGATGCCGATCCAGTTCGGCTGGTTTGCACTGGTGTTTCCATCGCTCACGCTCAACTATTTCGGGCAGGGCGCCTTTGCGCTGGCCACGCTTGAGAAGGCCCAGGCGGCGGGCCTTGCGTTTCAGAACCAGGACTGGTTCTTCCTGATGGCCCCTGAATCCCTGCGAGCGCCTCTGGTTGTCCTGGCGGGGCTTGCGACGATCATTGCCAGCCAAGCAGTGATTACCGGCGCCTTTTCACTCACCCAGCAGGGCATCCAGCTCGGCCTTTTCCCGCGCATGCTGATTCGCCAGACATCGGCTGATCATTCGGGGCAGATTTATCTTCCGGTAATCAACTGGCTGTTGCTGCTGGGGGTGCTGCTGCTCGTCAATGGCTTCCGCAATTCATCCTCAATGGCGGCCGCCTATGGCATTGCCGTGACCGGAACGATGGTCGTCACCACTTGCCTCGCGTTCGTGGTCGTCCATAAACTGTGGAACTGGAGCCTTGCCGGTTCGATTGCTTTCATCGCGCCGTTCCTGATGCTTGACCTGATCTTTTTCGGAGCAAACATATTGCGTGTGGTTGAGGGCGGGTGGGTGCCGCTTGTCATTGCCGCGACGATCGGGCTCTTCATCCATATCTGGATCAAGGGCAAAGCGATCATTGCCGCGCATGAAGACGAAGCCTCGGTCTCGCTCGAAGACCTTGCCCGCGCATTGGCCAACCGTCCGCCGATGCGGGTTGCGGGCACTGCCGTCTTCTTGACGTCGAACGGAGCGGTGGCCCCCGGCGCGCTGCTCCACAACCTGAAGCATAACAAGGTCCTTCACGAGACCAACCTGATCACCACGGTCAAGACAACGAGCACGCCGCATGTGTCGCCTGATGAGCGGATGACGGTTGAGCGGATCGATGATCATTTCTCGCGCGTCACCTTGCGCTACGGCTTTATGGAAACCCCCAACGTGCCGCACGACATGGGGCTCGATCTGAAGCGGCGGGCGAGCGTGGTCAATCCGATGGCGACAAGCTTCTTCATCGGCCGCAACAGCGTGCGCGCTTCGGCTGATGAGGGGATGCCGCTCTGGCAGGACCAGATCTTCCTGTTCCTCCAGCACAATGCATCAGACCCGACTGACTTTTTCCATATCCCGCCGAACCGGGTCGTGGAGCTGGGCATGCAGGTGGTGGTCTAACCCGCCATTGCTTCAGCTGCGAGAGCTTCGGCTTCGATCAGGAGTGCATCGTCGGTATCCGGCCCCGCCACGCTCTCGCGTCCGATCAGGATGAGGACGGGGATGGCGAGCGGGGAAACATGCGTCAGCACCTTGTGAACGATGCTTGCCGCCGCCCGGTCGAGCAGCGCCCCCAACCGGCCGACATCGGTCATCCGTGCGCGTGCATCGGCCCAAGCGGCCTCGAGCAGCAGATGATCGGGCTCATATTTGCGCAGCACGTCGTAGATCAGATCGGTTGAGAAAGTAACTTGTCGCCCCGATTTGCGCTTGCCCGGATGCTGGCGCTCGACCAGCCCGGAAATCACCGCCACTTCGCGGAAGGCGCGTTTGAGGAGCGCCGATTGCTCGACCCATGCGACGAACTCTTCGCGCAATATGTCCGGCGAGAAAAGCAGGCGCGGATCGTCCACCGGCTTGAGGCTCCAGATCGCAAAAGCATAGTCGCTCGCAACAAAGCCGACCGGTTGCAGCCCCATCGCGTCCATCCGCTTGGTGATCAGCATCGCGAGCGACTGATGCGCGTTCCAGCCTTCGAAGCTGTAGGTCACCATGTAATGCAAACCGTCGCGCGGAAAGCTCTCGATCAGCAATTGGTCGGGCGCAGGCAGCATCGAACGGCGCGCCTGCATTTCGAGCCATGTGCGGACGTCCTTGGGGAAGCGCGGCCATTGGCTGCGATCATGAAGGAAGGTGCGGACGCGGCTGGCAAGGTGCGTCGTCAGCGGCATGCGCGCGCCGCTATAGCTCGGGATGCGGGCACGGCGCGTGGTTGCGCGCACGATCAGGTCCGTCGCGTCCACGCCGTCAACCTCAAGGCTCATCCCCGCAAAGAAGAAGCAATCGCCCTTGATCAGGCTTGCGGCGAAATATTCGTCGAGCGCGCCCAGCTTGCGGCCATTGCGGAACCGGACGGTCAGCATCGGTGTGTCGACGATGATCCCCGCGTTAAGCCGATGCTGCACGGCGAATTTGGGATGAGTGATTCGCCAGCGCCCGTCCGGATCGCGCACCAGTCGCCGGAACTTGTCATAGGCCTTGAGCGCATAGCCACCCGTCGCGATCAGGCCGAGCACGCGGGAGAAGGTCTCGACGTCTAGCGTCTGATAGGAGGTTGATGATTGAATCTCGGCCAGCATCGCCTGCTCGGCGAAGGGCGCAGCGCAGGCGCAGGCCATGATGTGCTGGGCCAGCACGTCCAGCCCACCCGCGCGGAACACCTCGCCATCACGCTTTCCTTCCGCAATGGCGTCAATCGCGCCTTGCGCCTCGAGATATTCAAAGCGGTTGCCGGGGACGATGATCGCCTCCGAAGGTTCATCAAGCCGGTGATTGGCGCGCCCGATCCGCTGCATCAGCCGCGATGATCCCTTGGGCGCCCCCATCTGGATGACGCAATCGACATTCGCCCAATCGACGCCCAGATCGAGACTGGCGGTGGCGACCAGCCCACGCAGCCGCCCGTTGGCCATCGCATTTTCGACCTTGCGCCGCGCTTCGATATCGAGGCTGCCGTGATGGATACCGATGGGGAGTTTCAGTTCGTTGGCCGCCCAGAGTTCCTGAAAGATCAGTTCGGCCAACCCGCGCGTGTTGCAGAAAACCAGCGTGGTCTCATGCGTCTCGATCTCGGCCATCACTTGTTTGGCGGCATATTTCCCCGAATGGCCGCCCCACGGGATTTTGCCTTCAGGCAACAGCATCGTGATCTGGGGCGGCGCGCCGGGATCGCCTTCGACGAGGCGAACAATGGCGCCATCGCCCTCCGGTGCGAGCCATTGGCGATAGGCTTCGGGCTCTGCCACCGTTGCCGAAAGCGCCACACGACGGACCGCAGGATTGATCGCCTGCAGCCGGCTGAGCGAAAGGCTGAGCAGGTCGCCGCGCTTGTGCGGCGCAAAGGCATGGACTTCGTCTATGATGACCGTCTTCAGCCCCGCAAACATCTGGAAGCTGTCGGGGTAGGAGATCAGCAGGCTGAGCGACTCAGGGGTGGTCAGCAGGATTTGCGGCGGTCGCACGCGCTGCCGCGCCTTGCGGTCGGACGGGGTATCGCCGGTGCGGGTCTCAACCCGGATGTCGAGCCCCATTTCCTCGATTGGGGCCAGCAAGTTGCGCCGCACATCGACGGCCAGCGCTTTCAGGGGTGAGACGTAGAGGGTATGCAGGCCGTCGGTCGGCTGGTCGATCAGTTCGACAAGCGATGCGAGGAACCCGGCCAAAGTTTTGCCCGCGCCCGTGGGGGCAACGAGCAGAGTATGTTCTCCGGCCCGCGCGGCATCGAGCATTTCAAGTTGGTAGCGCCGGGGTGCCCAGCCTTTTCCGGCGAACCAGCTTGCGAGAATGGGCGGGAGTGAGGTCACCCAGCGACTGTCAGGCCGCCGCGCGCAAGAATCAATGCCCGACCGCCTCCCCGCGTGCCAGCCCCGATGCCGCAAGCTGTGCATCGATCTGCGCCATCAGCCGGTCGAGCCCGGCCTGATCCTGCGCTTCGGCACGGGCGACCAGCACATCCTGTGTGTTCGAGGCGCGCAGCAGCCACCAGCCGTCGGGCGTGTTGACGCGGGCGCCGTCGGTGCGGTTGACGGTCGCGCCTTCGGCCTCAAGCCGGGCGAGCACTTCGTCGACCACGGCGAACTTGCGTGATTCATCGACCTGGAAACGCAGCTCGGGCGTGTTGACCATTTTGGGCATGTCATCCTTGATCGCCGAGAGCGAGCCGCCCTGTTCATCGATCGCCTGCATGAAGCGAACGGCAACATATTGCGCATCGTCGAAACCGTACCAGCCGTTGCGGTAGAAGATATGGCCGCTCATCTCTCCGGCGAGCGGGCTGTTCACTTCCTTCATCTTGACCTTGATCAGGCTGTGGCCGGTTTTCCACATCAGAGGTACGCCGCCGAGTTCGGCGATCCGGTCATAAAGCGCCTGGCTGGCCTTCACGTCTGCGATGATGGTTGCGCCCGGCTCCTCCTTGAGCACTGACTCAGCCAGAACGGAGAGAATCTGGTCCCCCCAAATGACCCGTCCATGCCCGTCGATTGCGCCAATCCGGTCTCCGTCGCCATCAAAAGCCAAGCCAAAATCGAGCTTGTTTTCCGCGACAAGCGCTTTGAGATCAGCAAGGTTTTCCTCAACCGTCGGGTCGGGATGATGATTGGGGAAGCGCCCGTCGATCTCGGTGAACAGAAGATGATGCTCGCCGGGGAGCAGGCGCGTCAGCTTCTCGATCACCCGCCCGGCCGCGCCGTTTCCTGCGTCCCAGCCGATGCGGAAGGCGCGGCCGGGATAGTCGCGGACGAGACGAGCAACATAATCATCCTCGATGTCGTGTTCGCTGACCGATCCGCTGCCGCTCTCCCAGTCGCCAGCGGCCGCCATCTTGCCGAGCCGCTGAATATCGTCGCCGTAAAACGGGCCGTGGGCCTTCACCATCTTGAACCCGTTATAGTCGGCGGGGTTGTGGCTGCCGGTGATCTGGATGCCGCCATCAACGCCGTCCAGTATGGCCTCCGCGTAATAGAGCATTGGTGTTGGCCCAAGGCCGACCCGCACGACATCAACGCCGCTTTCGGTCAGCCCCTTGATCAGCCCCGCTTCGAGCATCGGCGAGGAGAGGCGGCCATCATAGCCGACCGCCACGCGCTTGCCGCCATTGCGAACGATGATCGTGGCGAATGTGCGGCCGATGGCATAGGCATCGGCTTCGCTCAGCGTTTTGCCGACAATGCCGCGAATATCATATTCGCGCAGCGCGACCGGATCGAATTGGTGTGACATGAAAAGCGCCTATCAACTGGAAATGTTACGAAGCAGTGTATCGCGTGCCCGGTTAACTTGAGCTGCCAGTTGCGATGTGCCGCCCGCATCGGGATGGACTTTCGCGATCAGCCTTTTATGCGCTTCGATGATCAGGGCTGGATCGGCATCGGGGGCAACGTCGAGCAGCTTTGCCGCTTCGGTGACGCTCATCGTAGCCGTCGAGGTCAGGGCGCGTTTGCCCAGGATATAGAGCGCGTAGAGCAGGGCCGCGAAAAGCAGGAACTTCATGCGAAGGCCAATTCAGCCTGACCGGTTTCGCGCACGGGCAGCGCCAGCCCCGCGACCAGCTCGCGCAGCTCCTGCCGCGCCGCGATGTGGCTGAGCCCAATCCCGCCAATCGCCTCAACGTCCAGCAAAGTCAGCCCCTTGGGAAAAAGCTCACGGTAGATCACGCGTTCGCCCAGCCCTGAAATCGTTCGGAAGCCGACCCGCTTGGACAATTCAGCGAGTGCCTTGCCGACCCGGCGCATATTGTGTGCGTCGATATGCTGGAGCCGGTTGCGCAGCACGACCCAGTCGACCGTGGCGCCATCGGCCCGCGCACGCTCCTTGCGCAAGTCCCAGATCAGTTCGGCATAAAAGCTCGGACGTTTGACGCGGAAGGTTTCGGCGTCAACCTGCCCGATCAGATCAAGATCGACGAAGCTGTCATTGATCGGTGTCACGATCGTATCGGCCCGGGCAATGGCCGCACGCGAAACCGGATCGTCGCGACCGGGGGTGTCGATCACGATAAAATCGGCGTCGCCGCCGATTCGCGCCATTTCCTGATCGAGCCCGGCAGGCGTGAGCAGGCCAAGCGTGACATGGCGAGGGGATGGCAAATCCAACTGCCGTCGCCGCCCGGTTGCCTCGCGATTGTCGAGATAGCGCGTCATTGTTTTCTGGCGCGTGTCGAGATCGATTGCGGCGACGACATGGCCCGTGCTTGCCAGTGCAACCGCAGTATGGACTGCGGTCGTCGATTTTCCCGTTCCACCTTTTTCATTGGCGAAGACTATAACATGTGTGTTCTGCGCCATTGGTACCCCGGTTCAACCCCTTGATTCATTGATCCGCCCCCGCCAAGGAACGCACCAACACCCATATCGGAGCAGTCTGGCCCGTGCAAATTATCCGTCACCTTCCGGCGCTGCGCGAACGCACCAAGTTGATACGCAAGGATGGACACAGCCTGGCGCTGGTTCCCACGATGGGCGCGCTCCATGCCGGGCACATGGCATTGATCGCGCTGGCCAGGCAGCAGGCGGACCATGTGATTGTCTCTATCTTCGTGAATCCGAAGCAGTTCGGGCCAAACGAGGATCTGGATCATTATCCCCGGTCTGAAAAGACGGATGCCGCGCTGCTGGCCGAAGCGGGGGTCACAGCGCTGTGGATGCCGCCCGTTTCGGAAGTCTATCCTCCAGGGTTCGCCACAAGTCTTTCCATCGAGCGACTGGGAGACACATTGTGTGGCGCCGCGCGGCCGGGGCATTTCGATGGTGTGGTGACGGTCGTGGCCAAACTCTTCAACCAGGTGCGTCCCGATATTGCGGTCTTTGGTGAAAAGGACTGGCAACAATTGATAATTATCCGCCGGATGGCGCGCGATCTCGACATGGAGGTCGAAATCGTTGGCATGCCGACCCGGCGCGATGCTGACGGATTGGCGTTCTCCTCGCGCAACGCCTATCTCTCTCCGGGCGAACGACAGGCAGCGGCAGGCCTGCCTAGAGCGTTGCAGCAGGCGGCAAAGGCAATCGAGAATGGCGCCGACATTCCTGCGACGCTTGCCGGGGCAGAGGCGCAGATCCGGTCTGCCGGATTTACGGGCGTCGATTATCTCACACTGGTCGATGCAGCGTCGCTGGAGCCGCTCAAAACGCGCGATCACGAAGGCCGCTTGCTGGCTGCCGTACGGATGGGAACGACCCGGCTGATCGACAATGTCTCGGTCTTGCCAATGGGCGCGAAGAAAAACTGACGGCAGCGTTAACCATTTGTTGACCATAGTCGGCTGACAACCCCTCTCAACAAGCAGGGTAAGGGGGTTTCGGATGGCCAGCAGTTTTTTAAGTGCCAATTTCCTGATCGAAAGCAGGTTGGCGGATGCAGCACGTGGCGATGCTCGCGCATTCTATGATTTGGGGATCGCCTATTCATCGGGGAGCGCCGGGGTAGAGGTCGATCTGATCCAGGCGCACAAATGGTTCAATCTCGCGGCGCTGAACGGCAGCGAGCGAGGGCAGGAATGCCGGGCAGAGATCGCCGAGGACATGACCGCGCGCGAAATTGCAGAAGCCCAGCGACAGGCCCGCGCCTGGTTGTCCGAAACGACACGTCGGGCGGCCTAACCACCCTTCCTGAAAGGGGTCATCTCCCCGAGGAATGCGATCTCCTGCTCCACGGCGCGTCGCTCGCGTTCGACAAATTCGGCAACTGCGGCCCGGAATCCCGTATCCGCGATATAATGTGCCGACCAAGTCGGGACCGGGCCATAGCCGCGCGCGAGCTTGTGTTCGCCCTGCGCACCCGCCTCCACCCGGGCAAGGCCGTTGGCGATCGCAAAATCGATCGCCTGATAATAACAAAGCTCGAAATGGAGGAAGGGGATATCTTCGTTGCAGCCCCAATAGCGGCCGTAAAGTGCGTCTGCGCCGATCAGGTTGAGCGCACCCGCAACCGGGTGTCCATCGCGCAGCGCCAGCACCAGCAGCACGTTGTCGGGCATCGTTTGACCCAAAAGAGTGAAGAAGGAGCGGGTCAGATAGGGGCGGCCCCATTTGCGCGCGCCGGTGTCCTGATAGAATCTCCAGAACGCATCCCAATGCGCTTCGCTGATCGCTTCGCCGGTCAGGGTGACGATCTCCACCCCAGCCTGGGCTGTCGCGCGTTCCTTGCGGATGGCTTTTCGTTTGCGCGACGAGAGGCTGGCAAGAAAATCGTCGAAGCAGCCATAGCCCGCATTGGCCCAGTGAAATTGTGATCCCTCGCGGATGAGCCAGCCCGCCGCGCGGAATCGCGTGATATCGCGCGGCTCAAGGAATGTGGCGTGTGCAGAGGAAAGCCCATGGCGCACAACGATTGCTTCGGCGGCGGCGATCAACCCCTGTGCGACGCGATCATCATCAGTCAGCAGCCTTGGTCCGGGCACGGGGGTAAACGGCACGGCTATGAGCAGTTTGGGATAATATTGCCCGCCCGCCCTCGTCCAGGCATCGGCCCAACCATGATCGAAGACATATTCGCCCTGGCTGTGGCTTTTGACGTAGGCAGGCGCCACACCAGCGAGCGTTCCATCGGCATCGTCGATCGCAATCGGAAGCGGCTGCCAGCCAGCCTCAGCAGTTGCGCTGCCCGAGCTTTCGAGGATCGAGAGGAAGGCATGGGTGAGAAAGGGATTTCCGCTTCCTGCGCAACGGTCCCACTCCGCAGGAGCGAACGCCGAAACCCCGTCCGCCAGCCGCGCAACGATGCTGCTATCCGCCATCATGCGGCCTCGGGCTGTGGCTTTTCGTAGATCACTTCGTCGGCATGCGCGAACGCCACCTGCTCTTGCACGACCGTGCGCACGGTCCAGGTGAGGATTTTAACGCCGCGCGCGCGTTGCTGGGCGGCGAACGTCGAAGGCAGGTCGCGAATGTCATAGGCGAGAAAATCTGGCCGGGCCTGCCAAAGCGAGAGATGGCGTTTGGCGCGGCCCTTGAACGCGCCGAGCCATCCGCTCTCCCCCTGTTCAGTAATCACCAATCCGCGAACATAGCGTGGGGCGTGGTGCCGAAACCAGCGACCGACCGCTGGATTGAAGGACATGACGGCGATATCGCCGCGATACCCCTCCAGCGCACGCCGCACCGACAGGCAGAGTACGCCGACGAGCGCGCCCGGGGCCTTCACTTCGATCAGGATCGGCACGTGCCCGCCGACCAGTGTCAGGATTTCGGCGAGACGCGGAATATTTTCATCCGTTCCCGCGAGCGTAATATGGTCAAGCTCCGTGCCTGAGAAATTGGCGAAATCGCCGCTTTTGTCTGTCAACCGGTCAAGCGTGGCGTCGTGAAAGACAAAAGCCTCGCCATCGCGTGCAGCCTGGACATCAAGTTCGATCCCATGGCCCAGCACGGCCGCTCCACTGAACGCGGCTCGGCTATTCTCGACGATCCCGCCGCCATGTAGCCCGCGATGGGCAAAGGGCTGGCGCGCAAGGAATTCAACCCGCCTGGCCTCGGGTGGCGGCGCGATCAGCGAATCAAGCGGGCTTAACAGCGACAATCGCATCAACCTCAACTGCGACGCCCATCGGCAATGTCGGCACGCCGACAGCCGCGCGGGCGTGTTTTCCGGCCTCGCCGAATATTTCGACCATCAGTTCAGAAGCGCCATTGCCGACCTTGGGCTGATCGGTGAAGCGCGGGTCAGAATTGACAAAGATATTCAGCTTCACGACTCGTTGGACCCGGTCGAGGGATCCGAGTGCCGCCCGGATCTGGGCCAGGATCATCAGCCCGCAGGCGCGGGCAGCCTGCGCGCCATAGGCCAAGTCGCGGTCTTCCCCCAGTCGGCCGACCATCAAATCGCCATTCTGGAATGAAACCTGCCCCGAAACATAAAGCATGCCATTCGCTTCGACTGCGGGCACATAGGCCGCGACCGGCGCGGCCGGCATCGGCAGGACAATGCCAAGTTCGGCAAGGCGGCTTTCCGGGCTCGACGCCAACGGAGCCGGATTCATCTTGAGCGGTGCGGGCTTGGCATCAGTCACAGTGGAACTCCCTGAAAGCGGTCAATAATCCAGCTTGTGGCACTATGCCAGTCATCGATGCGACCATGGGCCGCCTTTGGCGTCTTGATAAAGGGCTGGAGCCGTGGCTCACCGACCATATGGAGCCGCCAGACATCGGGCGCGTGTTCGGCCACCGAGACATGCTGGTGGGCCAGATCGTCAACAAAGACGGTCACAGTTGGAGCGTAGTCGGCGACGATCCGTGCCAGCGGCTCTCCCTTGCCGCCCTGGTTGGTGAATACTGGGAAGTTGATTCCGACGTTGCGCAACTGTTCGGTGCGCGAGTCGCGAAAATCGTCGGTCAGGTTGGTCAGGATGACGACATCGCCGTGCGCTGCCAGGGCGTTTACACTTTCGACTGCACCGGTGATCGCTTGCTGGCGGGGCATTTCGCTCTTGAAAAAATCCTGGAGCAGCGGCCAGATATTCGGGCCCGGCACCAGTTCGCCCGTTGCCTTGTGGCGCAGCGCATTGGCGAAATCGCCCAGATCAAGATCGAAATGGATATGATGTGCCTCATCAAGCCATTCGGCGAACGGCACGACCATGTGGAGAAGCACTTCGTCACAATCGGTGATCAGCAGCGGGCGGCTCATTGACAAGCCTCCGGTCGAGCAAGGCGTTCGGGGGGGACGCCGAGTGCTTGTGCGCAGGCGATCAGATCGGGCTGATACGCTTCGAGAAAGGCGAATACTGCATCATGCAAAGCGGGATCGCCGATTCGCGAACGCAGATCGCCTGCTTCAAGTCCGGTCAGCGCGAGCAGCCGCCCGGCGCGGGCGTCGTCCGACAGAATCCAGGCCAGCGCGGAAAGCGCCAGCGCCATACCGTCATCTGGGCCATCATCGGGATTTGTCTCTGCCTTGAGCATCGCCTAGAGGTCATTTCGGGAAAATCGTTAGGAAAATTGGGCGTGGCAAAAAGGGTGCTCGTTGTCGAGGACAATGAACTCAACTTGAAACTCTTTTGCGATCTGCTGCGCGCGCACGACTATGAGGCAGAGGGTGTGCGCGATGCGCGCGAGGCCATCAACCGCGCCACGCTGTTCGCGCCCGACATCATCATCATGGATATCCAGATGCCCCATATCAGCGGGCTCGAGCTGATCGAAGCGATTCGCCGCGACGTGATCCTGAGGCGTATTCCGGTCATGGCGGTCACGGCATATGCCGGGAAGGGCGATGAAGACCGGATTCGTGAAGCCGGGGCCGATGCCTATGTGGCAAAGCCTATTTCGCTGATGAAGTTCATTGGCGTGGTCAAGGAACTGGCCACGATCGCGGATTCGCGGGCGCTGGTTTAGCGCCAACGCTCCGGCGCTATTTAATCTTGGTTTCCTTGAACTCGACATGCTTGCGCACGACGGGATCGTATTTCTTGAACGAGAGCTTCTCGGTCTGGGTGCGTGGATTTTTCTTGGTGACGTAGAAAAAGCCGGTGTCCGCCGTGCTGGCGAGCTTGATCTTGACGGTGGTTGGCTTGGCCATGACCTGAAAACCTTTGTGGAGTGAATGCTGATCGCACTGACGCGCGGAAAGCGGGCGCATTAGATTCGCCTGCCGAAATGTCAAGCAGAAGTGGGGGAGGGTGGGGGGTTTCTGTTGCCCGGCACCCCCCGGCCGCTGGAATCTGATTCTGTTGCCCGGTTCAGCCCAACCGCGTTATGTTGGTTAACCTTAGGCCGTTAAGCCTTGGGGTTAAGCAGCAATAGCAAGTGCTTCGTTATCGTTTGCACTTATGAGTTTGAACCATTTCACGGCTTATTCATGCCGGGCAAAAATACCGCTTTTCAACACACGTCGATCCTAGTTCGGCCCCGTCAGGACCCCTGCCGGAGCAGGAGTTTTGGTGGAGCCGCCGGGTACCGCCCCCGGGTCCGCTGCATCTATTGCACGGCATCATTTATCGCCATAGCCGGGCGAACCCGGCACGCCCTATATAGGCCCGGAATCATGAATGTTAAGTGCACGGCCGGTATCGGCGCGGGGTTGTTTTAATCTCCACCTGCCGCTAGGGTGATTAACATGCTGACTCAGCGCTCGCGTTACGGCCTCAGGGCCATGCTCCTTCTCGCTCGTGAGCCACAGGGACATCACCCGGTGCCGATGAGCCGGATTGCGAACGAAGCCAGCGTTCCGCGCAAATTCCTCGAAATCATCCTGACCGAGCTGAAGGCGGCCAGCCTTGTCGTTTCAACCCGCGGCAAACAGGGCGGCTTTGCGCTGGCGCGGCCCGCGCACCTGATTTCGCTCGGCGATATTATCCGCGTGATCGAAGGCCCGCTGGCGCTCGTGCCGTGTGTCAGCCGGACCGCTTACAAGAAATGCAAGGATTGCCGCGACGAGGAAAAATGCGAAATTCGCCGCGCGATGATGATCGTGCGTGACGACACCGCCCGCATTCTCGACGGCACCAGCCTTGCCGCCGCCGTGGTCGAAGACCGGGCGGCGGCGTAAGCTCTGCTACTTCTTCACTGAATCCCGGATTTCCCTGAGCAGCAGCACATCCTCGGGTGTACCCGCAGTATCGTCGCGCTTCATCATCTTGTTCGCGCTGCGGACGATCATGAAGATCACAAACGCGAGAATCAGGAAATTGATCAGCGCAGTGATGAAATTGCCATAGGCGAAAACGCCGATATTGGCGGCCTTGGCTTCGGCAAGGGTCGCGATGGTCTTGTCGCCCGGATCGCCCAGCACGATGAACTTGTTGGTGAAATCAACACCGCCGCCCGTCGCCAGCCCGATCAGCGGCATCAATATGTCGTCGGTGAAGGACGAAATGATCTTTCCGAAGGCCGCCCCGATCAGCACACCGACCGCAAGGTCAAGCACGCTTCCCTTGTTAACAAAGGCTTTGAATTCACCCCACATTTTGTAATTCCTCCCAACATATACTGACCAATTCCACCAAACTGGCACAAAACCATGTGATTGCAAGCATATTGCGGGCGGGCTCGTGGCTCCCTATCTTCGGGATGTTCCGTTATCCTTGGGAGAGTGATTGTGACGAAGATGAATCGCCTTTTTGCCTTGGTGGCCGCCCCCGCGCTCGCGCTTTCGTTGAGCGCCTGCGGCGTCAACAGCGTCCCGACCGCCGAAGAAAATGCCAAGGCCAAATGGTCGAACGTGCAGGCCGATTACCAGCGCCGCGCCGATCTGATTCCGAATCTCGTTGAGACGGTGAAGGGTTACGCCAAGCAGGAATCGACCGTGCTGACGCAAGTGACCGAAGCGCGGGCCAAGGCCACTTCGATCCAGGTCAACGCATCGGATCTCTCGGATCCAGCAAAGGTGAAGCAGTTCCAGGAGGCCCAGGGCCAGCTATCGAGTTCGCTTGGGCGCCTGCTGGCAACCGTTGAAGCTTATCCAGACCTCAAGTCCAACCAGAATTTCCTTGCGCTCCAGTCTCAGCTTGAAGGGACGGAGAACCGGATCAATGTCTCGATCAAGGATTATAACGGCGCGGTGCAATCCTATAAC
>JANLQV010000323.1:0-12618 GCA_031368025.1 Sphingomonadales bacterium
GGCTGTCGCCGCAACCGACTCCACCTTGTTCATGCTCCGCTCGATCATGCCGGGCGCGAGGAGGAAGAACGCGACCAGCGCAATCACTAGCAGGATCGAAAACCATTTCAGGAAACGCCGCATCAACCCCTCCGCTTGAGCGTCACGAAATCATGAGCGGGAGAGCCGTTTTCGGCATCGCACTTCACACGCGCCACTTCATCCCAGTCTGTACCAAACGCATCCAGCCGCGCATCACCCTCGGGCGAGAGGTGCACCTCAGTCAATTCGATCCGGTCCGCGCGCGGCAGGAACAGCCTATAAATCTCCGCCCCCCCGATCACCGAGACATGCGGCGCATTGGCCAGCGCCAGCGCCTTTTCGATACTATGGACGACTTCGGCGCCGTCCTCCGCCCAATCCCTGTCACGCGTCAGGACGATATGGCGTCGACCGGGAAGAATGCCGGGCAGGCTCTCGAACGTCTTGCGGCCCATTATCATTGGCGCGCCGGTCGTGAGCTGTTTGAAGCGCCGCAAATCGGCGGGAAGATGCCAGGGCAGGTGGCCATCCTCCCCGATCACGCCATTGTCTGCGCGGGCCACGATGAGGATAATCTCGGGACGGTTCATACAGCGACCGGGGCGGAGATGTGCGGCGCGGCGGCATAGTTTTCGATCTCGAAATCCTCATAGTCATAAGTGTCGATTGCAGACGCTCTGCGTTTGATTGTCAGGCGCGGCAGCGGCCCGGGTTCGCGTGTCAGTTGCAGGCGGGCCTGATCCAGATGGTTCGAATAGAGATGGCAATCGCCACCCGTCCACACGAAATCCCCTACCTCAAGCCCGCACTGATCGGCGAGCATGTGCGTCAGCAGCGCATAGGATGCGATGTTGAACGGCACGCCGAGGAACACATCGCACGAGCGTTGGTAAAGCTGGAGCGAAAGCTTCCCGTTCGCAACATGGGTCTGGAACAGGCAGTGGCAAGGCGCGAGCGCCATCTGGCCAAGTTCGGCCGGGTTCCATGCTGTCACAATCTGGCGACGCGAGGCGGGATTGGTGTTGATCTGATCCACCAGCAGCGCGATCTGATCGACCGACGGGCCGCCCGCACTCTCCCAATGCCGCCATTGCTTGCCATAGACCGGGCCAAGATCGCCATTGGCATCGGCCCATTCGTTCCAGATGCTCACCTTCCTGTCCTGCAGCCACTTCACATTGGTATCGCCGCGCAGGAACCAGAGCAGCTCGATGATGATCGAGCGCAGATGCAGCTTCTTGGTGGTGAGGAGCGGAAAGCCCTTTGAGAGGTCGAAGCGCATTTGATGCCCGAACACCGAAAGCGTGCCGACACCGGTGCGATCCTGCTGCTCCACCCCTTCATCGAGGATGCGTTGCATGAGATCGAGATAGGGCCGCATCCGATCCCCTTATGCGGGCGTTTCCGCTTTGGCTAGATTGTTGCGCAGGACGGGCAGGAAAAGCTGTTGGGTCAAACCCTACGCGCCGTTCGATTGCGGCTCGATCCACGGTTCGAGAAGCGGCATGACCGGTTCCAGATAGTGTGCATATTTGCGCCATTGGCCCGATCCATCGAACAGCGCCTGCCGCACTTGTGGGCCGCTGGCGGTCCTGATGGTGCGGGTGCGGGCCGTCTTTCCGAAGGCACGCAAGTCGGGCGACCAGGCAAGGCCGAGAAAGGCGCAGAGCGCGCGGGTCGTCTCGTCGAAATCGCGCACCAACTCTTCATAGCGGAGCGTGTAGGCAGTGAGCGGCAGCGTCTCAAGACATCGGCGGATAAGAGTCATCACCGCGTTGTAGTGGCGCGCGGCGCGCGGCAGCGAGGTGAATTCATAGGTTGCCGGGCTGTAGATGAAATTGCGCCGGAAGCAGCTCCACACCACGTCGCGCGGATCGCGGTGCATGACGACCACCTTTGCGTCCGGGAAAAGCCGCGCGATCAACGGCAGCGCCGCGCCCTTCAGGGGATCCATGTCAATGAATGTCTTGCCCGCGACATCGATGCCCGCCGCCGCCACACGGGCCCAATATTCGGTACGGAGTTGCATCACATCGTCGTCCCCGAGCGCGGCCAGAGCTGGAACGCCATTGGTTGTCAGATATTTCTCCGCTGTGGCCAGTGTCGGCGCCTCTTCGAGCGACACCACGCCCGGGATCGTCGCCAGTATCTGCTCGGTCAGCGTTGTTCCGGAGCGTGGATAGCCGAGCAGGAAAACATGCCCTGCCGCCTCAAGCGGCACAGCCCCAACCGGGCGAGCGAGCGCGCCCGGCGCAAGTGCTGCAACCCCGGTATCGATCGCCTCGATCGCCCGAAGCGCCACGGGCGGCGCATTGGGCTCGGCATGGGCTCCGGCGAATCGCGCATTGGCCCGCTCATAGGAATCGAACGCCTCGTCGGTCATGCCGAGCTTGTCGAGAGAATCGCCCAAAAGGCCAAGTGCGAGGATCGCATCTTCGGTCGTCAGCATGGGTAACTTCAACAACGCGCGGAGCCACGCGACCGCACGCTCATGCTGCCCGTCGGCGATCTCGCAACGCGCCAGTGCCATCATCGTTCCGCTTTCGGCGGGGCCCAGCGCCTGCGCCCGTTCCGCATTCCTGCGGGCCTCTGCAACCTCACCAAGCTGCGCCTGCATTGACGCAAGCCCTGCAAAGCCTGCAGCGGTGTCGGGCGCCAGCGCGGTCACATGGATATAGCTGCGCTGTGCTTCTTCAAGCGCGCCTTCCGCTTCGAGTGCCAAGGCCCGCCCATACCAAGCCGCGATCATCAATGGGTCGCGCGCGAGTGCCCGGTCGAATAGCACGACCGCTTCCTTCAGCTGTCCGGTATAGCGCATGGCATCGCCCGTCGCTGCGAGGATGCCGGGATTATCCGGCGCCAATTCAAGGGCTCGACCATAGAGTGCCACCGCCCCGCGATTATCACCGGACTGGCGTCGTCGTTGCGCCGCAAGGCTGTAGAGTGTCTCGTGCGATTCACCGCGGGCGATCGCCTCTTCGGCAAGGTGCCCGGCCCGGCCCATATCGTTGCTGCGCAGCGCCGCGTTCAAATCCCGTTGGGTCGTTGCCGAAATCATGTGGGGAAATTCTCCCGCTACAGCGCCGCCTTCAGATCATCGACAAGGTCGGTCTTCTCCCAGGGGAAGAAGTCGCCCTCTGCCTTGCGGCCGAAATGGCCATAGGCGGCGGTCTTGCGATAGATCGGCTTGTTGAGCTTCAGATGAGTGCGGATGGCGCGCGGGGTCAGCCCGCCGAGCTTTTCGATGCTCATGATCGCGGCTTCGATCGCATCGTCGCCGACGGTGCCGGTCTCATGGGTATCGACATAAAGCGACAGCGGCTTCGAGACGCCGATCGCATAGGCAAGCTGGATCGTGCAGCGCGTTGCAAGCCCGGCCGCGACGATATTCTTCGCCAGATAGCGGGTGATATAGGCCGCCGAACGGTCAACCTTGGTCGGGTCCTTGCCGCTGAACGCGCCGCCGCCGTGAGGGGCCGCGCCGCCATAGGTGTCCACGATGATCTTTCGCCCGGTCAGCCCGGCATCGCCATCCGGCCCGCCGATTTCGAAGCTGCCGGTCGGGTTGATGTGAAATTCGGGTTCGGTGAGCAGGTTGGCTGGAAGGATGTCGGCGATCACCTTCTTCACATAGGCGTGCAGTTCGGCCTCTTTCGCGCCGCTGTCATAGTCCGGCGCATGCTGGGTCGAGACGACGATGGCCGTGGCGGCAACGGGGATGCTGCCCTCATAACGCAACGTCACCTGGCTCTTGGCGTCCGGCTCAAGGAACGGTGCGGCGCCCGAATGGCGGTCGGCGGCCATCCGTTCGAGGATCTTGTGGCTGTAATAGAGCGTCGCGGGCATCAGGTCGGGCGTCTCGTCGGTGGCATAGCCGAACATGATGCCCTGATCGCCAGCGCCTTCGTCCTTGTTGCCCGACGCATCCACGCCCTGCGCGATATGCGCGGACTGGCCATGAAGGTTGTTCATGAAGATCAGCGTGTTCCAGTGGAAGCCCGACTGTTCGTAGCCGATTTCCTTCACCGTTCGACGAACAGTATCTTCGATTTCCTTTTCCGCACCCGGAGCCCAGGCGTCATTCTCGTAGACACCCTTGCAGCGGATTTCGCCCGCCAGCACGACCAGCTGCGTCGTGGTCAAAGTCTCGCAGGCGATGCGCGCTTCGGGATCCTTCGACAGGAACAGATCGACGATGGCATCCGAAATCTGGTCCGACACTTTGTCGGGATGGCCTTCGGAAACGCTTTCGGAGGTGAAGAGATAATTGGCACGCATGGGACTGGTCCTGCTTGATATAAGGAATGCTTTATATGTGGCTCGGCGCGCTCATTAGCGCCGGATGCGACCAAGGGCAATTCCCAACGCCCCCAAGAAAAATGCGAAGGCGAAGGAGAGAATGTTTCCGTAACGCGCAAACAGGGTCGGCGCGTGCGCCGGCGGCAGGTGTGTCTCGATATATCCGGATGTCTGGTAGGGCAGGCTGTGGAGGATATTGCCATCCGCATCGATCACCGCAGAAATGCCGGTGGGCGTTGAGCGGATGACGGGAATCCCTTCCTCGATTGCACGCAACCGGGCTTGAGCCAGATGTTGCGGCGGGCCCCACGCCCCGAACCAGGCGTCGTTCGAGGGGTTGAACAGGAAGTCCGGCCGGTTGTTGCGATCGACGACATGGCCGGAGAATATGATCTCGTAACAGATCTGCACGCCCATCCGCCCAAAGCCCGGCACGCCAAAACTTTGCGGCCCCGGCCCTGACCAGAAATCCAGATCGCCGGGAACAAGCCGCGACAGGCCGATGGCCGAAAGGACCGGCCGCATCGGGAGATATTCGCCATAAGGCACAAGATGCGCCTTGTCGTAACGCGCGATGATTTCTGCGCGTGGCGTCAGCACGAAGCTGCTGTTGCGGGCGGCGATCACATAGCCGTCCTTGTCCTCGACCAGCGCGACCCCGCCGGTCACGAGCATGTCCTTTGGCCCCATCAGCCGGGCAATTCGCTCCCGCGCCCATTCTTCGTCCTCAAGAAAATCGGGAATCGCCGCTTCGGGCCAGAGGATAAGTCGAGGTTCCGCGCCGGGTTTGCCTGTGAGGCCCGTCAGTTTTTCGAAATTGACTCTGTCGAACGCTTTGACGTGCTTGTCCTGTTGACCGATGTTGGGCTGGACGATGCGGATGAGGGGGCCGGAGGGTGGAGCGATCGGCTTTGTCGGTCCAAGTAAAAAAATGTAACCGAAAGCGGAAGCACTTGCGACAATTGCGAGGCCGAGAGCCACCGGCGCGGCTGATGGAGAGCCGCGCATTCTGGACCAGCGAAAAAAAACGGGCAAAAAATTTCGATTCTTTCCTAATTTCTCTACCGGCTCAAACAGAGAGCTCGCAAGAAATACCACGACACCAGACGTGGCATAGGTGCCAAAGATCTCGGTCACCTGCATTAGATTGGAATGAACAAATGCAACGGCCAAGGGGTTCCAAGCAAAGCCGGTAAACAGGGTTGAGCGCAACCATTCAGTCACGATCCAAGCGGCTGCAAAAAGCAAGGCGAAGGCTGCTCCTTTTTGCCGCCCCCAGCGCCACGCCAGCCCCGCCGCCATCGCAGGATAGACCGCCAGATAAAATGACAGCAGCACGACCGCGATCCAGCCGAGCCAGTGTGGCATGGCATCCTGAAACTGGAACGCCCCCGCAATCCAGTTCAGCCCGATCACGAAATGGCCTACGCCGAACCAATAGCCCCGCGCCAGCGCACCGCGCAGGTTGGCCGCTTCGGAGACAAGATGGAGCAGCAGCGCGAAGCAGGCGAGCGTCAGCGGCCACCAGCCCAGCGGGGCAAAGCCGAGCGACGAGACCAGCCCAGCGGCAAGCGCCAATGATTTGGGGAAGCGATTCACCGTGCCGCTATAGCTTGCTGCTCGGTCTTGTGGAGGGGTGAAAACGCTCCGGCCATCACTTGCAGAGTGGCGGATAATCGCCCAAACTTCTCTGATGCTCCGCTGGATCGTCCCTGCCTTGCTCCTTGTGCCAGCCCCGGTATGCGCGGCGCGCACCCCGCTGGGCGGCGATCAGCAGGCGCGCGTCCGCTGTGTCGCGGTGCTGGCGATTGTCGCCAACGAGCAGCAGCGCGGTGCCGAGGGGTGGGACGAATATCCGCCGCTTGCCGCGCGGGGTGCCAAATTCTCTGATCGGGTGGCCAGCGCGTTGATCAGGGGCAATGGTCGTTCACGCGACGAAGCGCGGGATGAGGTGCTGGCGCAAGTTGCGGCATTGCAATCCGAATCTGCCACGTCTGCCGACGGCCCAACGGCGTTCCGCGATCAGGTCAAACCGTGCATCGTCATGCTCGATGCCGAAGTGCCCGCGCCGCGATCACCGACCCTGCCGCAGTGCGCCGCCGCATTGAATCTGGCCTATGAAGATGAAAAGGCGCATCAGGGCATGTCAAAAGCGGCGCGGACCCTTGCCGTGTTTGCGTCCGTTCTCGAAGGCCGTGCGCGTGATGAAATGAAGGCTGCCGGACGGACGGAGGCCGAAAGCGACATCTCTATCGGCCTGGAGAAGGAAAAATTGTTCGCCGAATTCAAGGCTCACGGCAAGAAGGGGACGCAGGACAGGATTGATTTCCAATCCTGTTTCGATAGGGCGCGTCCATGACCAGACGTCCGTTCCATCTCGCCTTTCCAGTCGATGATCTCGGTGCCGCACGCGGTTTCTATGCTGGCATATTGGGCTGCCATGAAGGCCGCGCCACGGATCAGTGGATCGATTTTGACCTGTATGGCAACCAGATTACCGTCCATCTCGTTGCCGATCATGCAGCCGATGTGGCGGTGAAGAAAGTGGACGGGCACGGCGTGCCGATCCCCCATTTCGGCGTCGTCCTGACGATGGCGGACTGGCATGCGTTGCGCGATCGGATCGAGGCGGCTGGAATCCCCTTTGGCGTCGAACCGCATATCCGCTGGCAGGGTCAACCGGGCGAACAAGCAACGATGTTCTTTCGCGACCCCGCTGGTAACGCACTGGAATTCAAGGCGTTCGGCGATGACAGCGCGATCTTTGCGAGGTGACGTCCGGCCTCTCGCTTTGGGAGAGAGGAAATTAGCCGGCTGTCACTCGCCAGATGCGGTTCCCCGCATCGTCCGCAACCAGCAGTGCGCCCTTCCTGTCGACAATCGTCCCCACGGGGCGGCCCTGCGCCTGACCCCTGCCATCCAGAAAACCGGTTAGCACGTCGACCGGCTTGGCCCCGGTCGGGAAACCGCGTTCGTTAAAGGGAATGAAAACCACCTTGTAACCCGAAGGAGGTGAGCGGTTCCACGATCCGTGCATGCCGATAAACGCGCCATTGGCGAACTGCGGGCCAAGAGTCGGGCCCTTGTTGAAGGCCAGCCCCAGTGCCGCCACATGGGGGCCCAGCGCATAATCCGGACGCTTGGTATATTGCTTCAGGTCAGGTCGCGCCTGCGGCACGCGCTGATCCTCATAACCACCCCAATAGAAAAACGGCCAGCCATAGAAAGTGCCGAAATCGACCGTGGACAGGTAATCGGGCGGCCCGTCGCTGCCGAGCATGTCGCGCTCATTGACGACCGTCCATAATGTTCCCGATATCGGGTTGAACGCAAGACCGTTCGGGTTGCGCAGGCCATAGGCAAAAACCAGCGACCGCTTGGTCTTCAGATCATATTGCTTGATCTGGGCCCGATCCTTTTCGTTCTCCATCCCGCCTTCGGCAATGTTGCTGTCCGATCCGATCGTGATGTAAAGCGACTGTCCATCGGGATCTGCAACCACGTTGCGCGCCCAGTGATTATTGGGCAGGTTGTGCGGCAGGTCCATCACCTTCTCGCCCTTGGCGGTGATCCTGGTTTCGCCAACCGCATAAGGAAATGCCATCAGCGCATCAGTATTGGCCACGTAGAGCGTGTTCCCGACCAGCGCCATGCCGAACGGCGAATGGAGCCCGGACAGGAGCACCGAGCGGAACTCGGCGACGCCGTCCCCGTCTGCATCGCGCAGAAGCAAGATGCGATCGGGCGAAGTATCGACCCCGTCTGCCTTTGACATTATATGCCGCGCAATCCTGTCACCCATCCCCTGGATCGGACGCTTGGGTGCCCAGCTCTCAGCCACCAGCACATCTCCGTTCGGCAACTCCAGCAGCCAGCGCGGATGATCGAGCTTGTCGGCGAACGCCGTCACCTTGAGCCCGGCCGCAGCAACCGGCTTGGCATCGCCCTGCCAGCCGACGATCTCGGCGATCTTGATTGACGGGAATTTTTCAGGTCTCACCGGGGTGAGCTTGGGCACCGGCCCCTGCATGTCCTGGAGCGCAACCTGCGCTTTGTCAGGCGAGAACAAATACCAATAAAGTCCGAACAACAGGATCACGATCAAAATCGCGATATTTCGGAGATGGGTCTTCCAGGTCATGGTCACACTCTATTCGTTCAACAGCCAAGGCCCGTTACGGCACCAAACAGGCTCGGTTTGCAAGGTTTTCCGGTCTCGTCCGGTCCCGATTGTGCCATCGGCCCGCCGATCATCCAGCTTGTCGTCGACCGGAAGCGGATTCGCGCCGTCCATTCCGGGATCCACACGCCCGTTGCGGGCCGCGGCGGATATGCGATATTTGTTTCCGGTCCGTAGGCGTAGAGATTGCCGAGCATGAAATCAGGCGCGGCAGCTTTCACTTCGGCAGGAACGGTGCAGCTTGTCTGGCTCGGCGGCATGACAGTGCGATCCGCAATCAACTGCTGGACGACCGAAGACGAAAGCCATTCGAACAGCCCGCCTCCGAATTCCCGGCCCGAAGACGATGACCACCATACCATGTCGCGCGGGCCATCCGCACCTCCGCCGTCCATCTTCATTCCCATCACCCAGGCATAATAGCCTGTAGCGGCAGGCACGCTGTTCCAGTTCAGGTTGAAGGCACCGTCTGCCGCGGGAGAGGTCTGACCGTGCAGCCCAGCCAAATAGTCCTGGGCCAGTGCAAACTGGATTTCCGGGGCATAGGTGGAGGAGATGCGGTGATTGCCGATCAATGATCCGGACTGGGGCTGCTTGCCCGATTTGGCATTGGGCCACTCACCATAGGTGCGGCTATTCGTCGCAGAGGGCCCGCGATCTGAAGGGATCCGCGCCGAATAAAGGTTGGGCATCGGCTGCCCAGAACCGATCTTGCTGAAATCGATGACCGCCGGCTGTCCCTTGGGGGCATGCGTTCCGCACCCCCAGTAGAGCAGCAACCGCCCCTTGGGCCGCTGGAATTCGCGCGGCATCTGGCCGGGCTCTTCGCGCGACGTGCCTTGCACGGGTGTGACCAGAGGCACTGACTTGCCGAGCTTGGCAGCAGGTAGGAAGAAATGATCGGCGATTGGGGCTCCTGTGGCGACCATCGTCGACCCTAATCGCAAATGCAGTTCTCGCGTTTCGCGCCCACCCCCGCCAAACATCATCGACATGGCTGCACCCGCGCCGCCACCCGCCAACCCGGCGAGTCCGGTCGTCGTGCCAACGTCCATTGCATAGCGGGCCTTGGGTTGCAGACCAGCAACGGGTTTGGGTGCGGGCACCGGAACGTTGGCCACAGGCTTTTTGGGCGCCGCCGCAATCGCCCCAGCGCCCAGCAGGGCAATGCTTCCCAGAATCAAGGGCCAACCTGTCCGCATCATCTTCGTCCCCTCCAATTGCTCATTTTCGTTTATGTGGCCACCGCGACTGCTTCATCCTGGGCAGTGCGCTTCATGGGTGGATGAAGCGTCAGCCGGATGGCACGTCTGGCATCTCCATCGGTGACTTCGATTCGCCAGCCGCTGCCATGCATCACGCTTTCGCCAATCTGTGGCACATGGCCAGCCAGCACAAAGGCCAGCCCGCCCAGCGTGTCCACATCTTCTTCAACCTCGGCGAGCCGGGGGTCGACGGTCTCAGCCACGTCCGCCAGTTCAACCCGCGCGTCAGCATCCCAGCAACCACCGTCCATCAGCACGATCATCGCCGCGGGCGTTTCGTCATGCTCATCCTCGATATCGCCGACAATTTCCTCGACGAGGTCCTCAATCGTCACCAGTCCTTCAGTCCCCGAATATTCGTCGATCACGATGGCCAGATGAGTCTGGCTGGCACGCATATCGGCCAGCAGGTCGAGTACGCCCATCGATTCGGGCACGTAGCGAGGTTGACGGATCAGTGTTTCGATGCTCGCTGGCGGTGTCGACTTGCTGGCCAGGATTTCGAACACGTCCTTGATATGGATCATGCCGGTGATTGTGTCGAGGCTGTCACGATAGACCGGCATGCGGCTATGCCCGGCATCGGCAAACGCGGCGACCAGAGCGTCGAAGCCAATATCTTCGGCAACAGCAATAATGTCGCTGCGTGGCACTGCGACATCGCCCACCGTTCGCTCCCCGAAATGAAGCAGGTTACGCAGCATCTGGCGCTCGACCGGTGAAAGATCGCCCTTCGATTCCTCGCCATCTTCCTCATGCTCGTCGATCGCGTCCTCGATCTGGTCGCGCAAGCTGGGTTCGCGGTCGCCAAATAACAGGGCCTTCAGGCCCTGCCATATTCGGCCGTTGCTACTCGAATCGTCGGGCATGGGTGTGTGGTTAGTCCTCTAACGGCTCATACGGGTCGTGCAGGCCGAGCGTTGCCATGATCTGGCGTTCGAGCGATTCCATGGCTTCGGCTTCATCATCCTGCATATGATCATAGCCTAGCAAATGCAGCGTGCCATGCACAATCAGGTGCGTGGCGTGCGCTTCGACGGAAACGTTGCGTTCGCCTGCCTCGCGCGCGCAAGTTTCGCGGGCAAGGACAATATCGCCAAGGAGCACCTCTTCATCATCGGTCTGTGCGAGCGCGCCAATCAGGTCTGGCTCAACCATTGGGAACGACAGGACGTTGGTCGGCTGATTCTTCTGCCGATAATCTCTGTTGAGAGTCTGAACCTCCGCATCATCAGTCAGGCGAATGGCGATTTCAACGACAGCGTCAATATCTTTGAGCGTGAGATAGGGTGTTGCGCTGATCGTCGCCTCTACCGCAGCGGCGGCGAGGCCGCCCCAATCATGATCAGGCCAGCAAAGTTCTGCCTGCAGCGCTGCCTCGATCAATCCTTGCCCTCATAAGCCTCGACAATCCGGCCGACCACCGGGTGTCGCACCACGTCGCTGATGCCGAACTTCACAGTCGCGATCCCCTCAACCCCCTCAAGTCGCGCGACCGCGTCCGCTAATCCAGACTTGCTGGGGTCGGGTAGATCGACCTGTTTGGGATCGCCGCAGACGACCATCCGGCTGTTCTGGCCAAAGCGGGTGAGGAACATTTTCATCTGCATCGCGCTGGTGTTCTGCGCTTCGTCGAGGATGATGAAACTATCCGCCAGCGTCCGCCCGCGCATGAAGGCGATCGGGGCAATCTCGATTTCGCCCGAAGCAATCCGCCGTTCAACCTGTTCGGCGGGCAGGCAATCGTAAAGCGCGTCGTAAAGCGGGCGCAGATAGGGATCGACCTTTTCCTTCATGTCGCCGGGCAGGAAGCCGAGCCTCTCCCCCGCCTCAACCGCAGGACGCGACAGGATCAGGCGATCGACACTGCCGGTGATGAGTTGCGAGACGGCTTGCGCCACCGCGAGATAGGTCTTGCCCGTCCCCGCCGGGCCAAGTGCGAAGATGATGTCGTTGCGGGCCAGCGCTTCCATATAGCGGATTTGCGTGGCGGAGCGCGGAACGATGGTTTTCTTGCGCGTCCGGATCATGATCGGCGGCGCTTCATGTTCGTGGCGGATAATCCCGTCGAGCGTCGGCTCGAACGCCATCTGGATCAGCGCATGGACGGCCCCCGCATCGATCTCTTGTCCCTTGATCAGCCGGTTATACAGGCCGGTCAGGACGTCGCGCGCGCGGCCAATCGCCTCTGCCTCACCCTCAAGCTGGAGCTTGTTGCCGCGCGCCGCAATATAGACGCCAAAGCGGTTTTCGATCGCAACAAGGTTCTGGTCGAACTCCCCGAACAAGCGGCCCAGCAACTGGGGCTTGTCAAAAACAATCTCGAGCCGGGCTTTGTCCTCGGCTTTGGCTTGCATCGGTTTGCGCGACATAAAGCTCCTTGTGCGGTCGGTATCGGGGAGAGTGCCCGTTTAATGTGACAGGCGCAATGCAAACTATGCCACTTGCGACGGGCCGTTAGGCTGCAACGCCAATCAGGCTGTTGGGCGCGGCCGAAACCAGATCGACGCTCAGGAGTGTGCCAGTCTCAGGCCCGTTTTCGACCACCACCGACTGGAGCCAGGGAGATTTTCCGATCTTTTGTCCCGGCCGCTTGCCGTTACGTTCGATCAGGATGTCGCATCTTTTGCCGACGCTCGCCTGATTGAAGGCGTGCTGCTGCACGTTGAGCAAAGCCTGAAGCCGCTGGAGCCGTTCATCCATGACCGCCGGCGCGATCTGCCCCTCCATCGTTGCCGCCGGCGTGCCGGGGCGGGCGGAATATTTGAACGAATAGGCCGATGCGTAACGCGTGTCTTCGATCAACCGGAGTGTCGCCGTGAAATCTGCATCCGTTTCACCGGGAAAGCCGAC
>JANLQV010000413.1:0-7803 GCA_031368025.1 Sphingomonadales bacterium
CGGCGCAGGAAAATGAAAGCGATCCCGAAACCGCTCTTCCTGTATCGCCCAACGGCCTGCCGATGGAATCGATCTGGGACTATGCTCCGGAAGCGCCGGGCGGCAATCTGACGACCACCGGCCCCTATTATGTCTCTCGCTGGGGCAATCTCGTCGTGCGGGGTCGGCCAGTGGACGGGAAGGTCGATTTTGCATTGACGATCGTCCAATGTGGCCGGCCTCAGGATCCGGCGACGCAGGTGACGATGATCGGCCCGGCCCCCGTCGGTCTGTGTCATGGCGTCAAAGCCCTGCCGGAAGGGACATCCAACAACGTTTCGGGCGACACGTTCGAACTCTATGGGAATTCGAGCGGTTGGACCGTGTTGGATTTCGCGCAAGCCGTCGGCGGTTTGGACTCGAATACCGGCATTATACCATACACTGCAAAGATCGACGACAAATGGGGCGTGACCAGTTTGGGAGCAACGTTCCATGCTGAAAATGGCAAATATGTCATTTACGCGCCCGGCGAAACCGTCACGCTACCGCACGGCATCAGTTTCGTCGTGAAGCCTGTCATGGACGAGCAGGAATTGGATGCCATGGTGATTGGTGACGCGATGAGGGGCATGTCAAACGACCCTGCCCTCGACAAAATTCTTGCCAAGAAGGAAAAACCGCCAACATGGTTCATGGCTCTTTTCCTCGGGATACCGGTCGCCCTGATTGGCGGAGCGATTTACGCAATTGTGCGGTTCGTGCGCCGCAGAAAGCAATTCACCGGCGCGTTGCCGAACGAGGTCCGGGAGCCGCTTGATCCGCAATGAAGCGCGCGGCAATCGGGTTGTTCCCACCCCGATATTGACAAACCAACCCCTCGCCGACCATCCTGTGCCGATGGACATGGACGAATTGTTCGCCAAGCGCCCCGAGGATCCGCTGGCCAAACTGGTCAGGCAAGATCTCGACCCGTTGTCCGTTAATGAATTGAGGGAACGGGTTACGGTCCTCGAAGCCGAGATCGTGCGCGTTAACCAGAAAATCCAAGGCGCCGTTAACTTTAAGGCAAGTGCCGAGGGTCTATTCAAAAGCTGACTTGATGTTTGGCACGCGACGCCCGACATAGAGGAGCGAAGGAGCATCGAATGCCATCTTTTGCCCGTGAACTGGAAGCCACGCTGCACAATGCGCTTGCCGCCGCGTCGAGCCGCAAACATGAATATGCCACGCTGGAACACCTGCTCTATGCGCTGGTCGATGATGAACACGCGTCCAAGGTGATGATCGCCTGCGGCGTAGAGTTGGGCGAGCTTAAGGAAACTGTCGCCCATTATCTCGATACCGAGCTTGAATCGCTGAAGGTTGAAGGGGATACCGATCCCTCCCCGACCAGCGGGTTCCAGCGCGTCGTTCAACGTGCGATCCTCCACGTCCAGTCTTCGGGCCGCGACGATGTGACGGGTGCGAATGTGCTGGTGGCGCTGTTTTCCGAACGCGAAAGCTATGCCGTCTATTTCCTGCAACAGCAGGATATGAGCCGTCTCGATGCGGTCAGTTTCATTTCACATGGCGTCGGCAAAGGTGCCGAAGTGCCCGAACCCCGCGAAGTGAAGGGTGCTGAGGAAAAGGAAGAGAAGAAGCAGGAACCGCAAGGCAAGGGCAAACAGGAATCTGCGCTCAAGCAATTTTGCGTTGATCTCAACGAGAAGGCCAAGAACGGTAAGGTCGATCCGCTGATCGGGCGTGGGCCGGAGGTTGATCGCACTGTCCAGATTCTCTGTCGCCGGTCGAAGAATAACCCACTTTACGTCGGTGAGCCGGGCGTCGGCAAAACCGCGATTGCCGAAGGGCTGGCGCGCAAGATCATTGAGGGCGATGTGCCCGAAGTGCTGCTGCCTGCAGTGATTTATTCGCTCGATATGGGCGCGTTGCTGGCGGGCACCCGCTATCGCGGTGATTTCGAGGAACGGTTGAAAGCGGTCGTCAACGAGCTTGAAAAGCTGCCGCACGCGATCTTGTTCATCGACGAGATCCACACGGTGATCGGTGCAGGTGCAACCAGCGGCGGGGCAATGGATGCCTCCAACCTGCTCAAGCCGGCGCTTTCGAACGGCGGCATTCGCTGTATCGGTTCGACAACCTACAAGGAATTCCGCAATCACTTCGAAAAGGATCGGGCGCTTCTCCGCCGGTTCCAGAAGATCGACGTGAACGAACCGACGGTTGAAGATACGATCAAGATCCTGACCGGGCTGCGCAGCGCGTTCGAGAACCATCACAGCGTCAAATACACGCCCGACGCCATCAAATCCGCGGTCGAGCTATCGGCCCGCTACATCAACGACCGCAAGCTGCCCGACAAGGCGATCGACGTGATCGACGAAGTCGGTGCGATGCAGATGCTGGTGCCGCCGAGCAAGCGCAAGAAGATCATCACGCCCAAGGAAATCGAAGCCGTGATCGCGACAATGGCGCGCATCCCGCCGAAATCGGTGTCATCCGATGACAAGGCGTCGCTCGCCTCGCTCGATGCCGATCTGAAGCGCGTCGTGTTTGGGCAGAATGACGCCATCGAAAAGCTGGCGAGCGCGATCAAGCTGTCGCGCGCGGGGCTTCGCGATCCGGAAAAGCCGATCGGTTCCTATCTCTTCACCGGCCCGACAGGCGTCGGGAAGACCGAGGTCGCGCGTCAGCTTGCCTCAATCATGGGCATCCCGCTCCAGCGGTTCGACATGAGCGAATATATGGAACGGCACAGCGTTTCCCGCCTGATTGGCGCGCCTCCGGGCTATGTCGGTTATGATCAGGGTGGCCTCCTGACCGATGCCGTCGATCAGCAGCCGCATTCGGTACTGTTGCTGGATGAAATCGAAAAGGCGCATCCGGACCTGTTCAACATCCTGCTGCAGGTGATGGATAATGGCCGCCTGACCGATCACCACGGCAAGACCGTGGATTTCCGCAACGTCATCCTGATCATGACGACCAATGCGGGCGCCAGTGATATGGCACGCGAGACGGTTGGCTTCGGTAACCTCACTCGTGAGGGCGAGGATGGTGAAGCGGTCAAGAAGATGTTCACGCCCGAATTCCGCAACCGTCTCGATGCGGTGGTGGCGTTCGGCTACCTCCCGCCCGAAGTCGTCGCGCGCGTGGTGGAAAAGTTCATCCTCGAACTCGAACTCCAGCTTGCCGACCGTGACGTCCATATCACGCTCGACGATGCCGCAAAGGCGTGGCTGACCGAGCGCGGCTATGACAAAATGTATGGTGCGCGCCCAATGGGCCGCTTGATCCAGGAAAAGATCAAGCAGCCGCTGGCCGAGGAGTTGCTCTTCGGCAAGCTGGTGCATGGTGGCGAAGTGAGCGTCCATATGAAGGACGGCGTGCTTGGCTTTGAGATTGTCGCGGCGGCCCCGAAAAAGGGCCGGAAGGGCGGCAAAGCCAAGGTGAAGGCGGGGGCCTAGATTCTGATCAAGGGTGCAGGAAGCTCTGAATGCTTCTCACACCCTTGACGATCAGAATGCCAACCACATTGTCTCTATTGATAATCGACCGTTGCGTCGAACGTGGCGGAATAGTCGCCATCAACCTGGTTGGCGCCAACGTCGAGCGTGCCGCCAACCGTAAATGATGCGCCACCTACGCCTAGCAGCAGTCCCGGCGCGCTGGCGGCGAGGTTGGCGTTCATTGTATCAATGCCATTGCTCAGCGTAATCGAAGCCGGCACCGAAACGGTCACGATCCGGCCTGCCGTTCCCGTAACGGAAAACGCCGCTGCCCCGGTCGCGCCGGTACAGGCAAGGCCTGCGCCACATGTGCGCACGCCAAATGCATTGACCGCGACCGTCGAAGCGGACGTTCCTGCAACAATGGTTCCGAATTCAAGATCGGTCTGTTGCGTCACTGTCACTTGCGACAAGACTTTGGCAAGCGCCGCAGCATTTGCGGTCGCGGCGTTTGCGGCAGTCGCGCCCATTCCAATCGCCACAAAGCTTGCGCCGGCGAATACCCATCGTGTTCCACGAATTGTCATGTAAATGTCCCCATGCCCCCTGCTGACGGGAAACATCCCGACGCTCATGAAGGATAGGATCGCGAGTCTTCACATTTCGATGTGCGGATTGACTAACAAGATCCTTACCGTGTTTCCGGTCTTACTGCCGCTCATAGGCGCGCCCGTCGATCGCGATGCTGGCGTTGCCCGCTTTATCGACCGCCCGATAGATGAAGCGCTTGGTGGTGAAACCGTCGGTTCTGCGCAGAGTCAGGATATAGCCGTCGATTGTATAGCTGCCTTCGTTCGTGCCATCGTCCCGGGCCGCCAGGCCGCCGCCGGTATAGCGTGGACCAAAATCGGTTTGTCCCATAAGACTGATCGCAGTCCCGGATTTCTCCTTACTGTGAAAATGGCCGTCGCCGTCAAAGGTGAACTTATTGTCAGTATAAGCGCTGCCATTGCCATATGCGCCGGAAAAGCTGACCGCACTATCGAGCTTGTAGCTTCCGTTCAGGGGCGTACCGACAGCAAATGGTATGGCCAGAGCATAGCTATAATCGTCAACCGTCAGGCCGCTTTTCGTGATGCGCGCCGTTTGCGTATTCCCATCGTCAAAACCGAAAGTGATGCTGCTGCGCTTTTTTGTAAAGCGGCCGCAGACATTCGCCGCACAGGCCGAAGGTATCGCATATTCTCCGTGCGGTGCGGAAGCAAAACGGCCATTGTCGTAGAGCAGCCAATACCCGCCATTGCCGCTATAAAATGCAATCAGCCGATCTTTGCTGCCAACCTCGCTAACCGCTTGCGGGTTGAAGCGAAAACTGGCGATCATGCTTTGCAGAGCAGGATAATAGGCGTCCATTTCTTCGGGTTTGGCCGCATAAAAATCGACCAGTGCTCCAACACCCTGACCGACTTGGGCGACATAGACGTGGCGTTTGTTGTATATGACGTTGATATCCGAAGTGATGAGTGCCCCCTGATCGGGATTATCGCCAATTGAGCCGCTGTGTTTGCGGCTCATCACCACCCCTCGTTCTGACAAGACATTCTCATCCCCGGCTTTCCACGCGTTATAATTCGCCGAAATCAGGTCGTTCTTCAATTCGCGATCATCCAGCACATGGCTAATAAAAGGCTCAAGCTGATCGGGCGCATCGCGCAGGCCGGGGGTTATCGTCACGACCACTGGCGCGTCATAGAAATGTTCGAAGCCAGCCGGATAAAATGTATATCCAACGTATGGCGCTTTGGAATGGTCAGTTTCAACCTTCCAACCGTCGGGGATGGTCATTTCTGCATAGCCATAGACAATCTTGTTTCCGTCGCGACCAATGCGCGGCGCACGCGTTGCCGTCGCGCTCTCAGAGGCTTGCGCCAACGCGGCGTCGACACCCCCCGAAAATCCGCCAAAAAACAGGTGATTTGCCAGCCACAGCCCTGCGACGACCAAAGCAATCACTTGAATTTTGCGCTTGAAGCTCAAACTTTTGAAAACGTTGACCATATGCTCTCCTGACCCACAGGGGCCTGATTTTGGTCAACACAGATGGCATATCAAAAGGGTCCGCACGGTCAACGATTTTGTACGGCAAACCTGCTTTCGGGCGTCATCAGCCCATCACAGATAGCGTTTGAACCACGCCACGGCCTCGGCCCAGCCCTCCTTCGCCGCCGCTTCGTTGTAGCTCGGGCGGTAGTCAGCAAAGAATCCGTGATCCGCCCCCGCAAAAACGTGAATCGTTGAGGGCTTTTTTGCGGCCTTGAGCGCCGCCTTCATGGTCTCGATGTCGGGTTGAACAATGCCCTTGTCGAGCGCGCCATAGAGGCCGAGCACCGGGGCATTGATCGCGGCAACAACATCGATCGGGTTCTGCGGTTGGAGTTCGGTCGGCTTTCCGACCACCCGGCCATAACAGGCGACACCTGCCTTCAGCCTTGGATTGTGCGCGGCATAGAGCCAAACGATCCGCCCGCCCCAGCAAAATCCGGTAATGCCCAATTTCGCCCCGTTGCCGCCATCGGTGCCCGCAAACTTAGCCGCCGCGTCGAGATCGCCCATCACTTGCGCATCGGGAACTTTCGAGACGATATCGCCGATCAGCACCTTGAAATCGGTCACCTTCGTCGCATCGCCCTGCCGCTGATAAAGATCGGGAGCAATCGCGTAGAAGCCAGCCTTCGCATAGCGGCGGCAGATATCCTTCACCCATTCATGAAGCCCGAAAATCTCCTGCACCACGATGACGACCGGCAGGTTGCGCTTGCCCGCAGGCTTCGCGCGATAGGCGTTCATCCGCAGGCTCCCGGTTGCAAACGTCGTCATCCCTGCATCGAGCCCGTTCGCGTCCGTGATGATGGTCGAGGCGGAGACCGGCTGAGCGGCCAGCGCATAGCCAGCAAAGGCGGCCGTGCCTGCAATCGCGGCTCGTCTGCTGACCTGCATTGAACCCACCCAGTTTTGATCTTCGGCCAAGGGCGCGGGAAATTCTTCTGTCATCACAGTCTCCATGTTGCGACGTTCCCCGACTCCGTCCCGACGAGTAAATGCGGTTGACGATCGAATGTCAACGTTCGATAAATGTTCCTATCGCGATTCGCCGAGGAAAACCGAAAATGACTGCCACTCTCACCTTCTACACCAACCCGATGTCGCGCGGGCAGATCGTCCGCTGGATGCTTGAAGAGGTCGGCGCACCCTATGAACAGGTGCTGCTCGATTATGCCTCGACGATGAAGGGCGCGGACTATCTGGCGATCAATCCGATGGGCAAGGTGCCCGCGATCAAGCATAGGGACAAAATCGTCACCGAGTGCGCCGCGATTTGCGCCTATCTTGCCGATGCATTTCCCGAGGCCGGGCTTGCGCCCCCGCTTGCGGATCGTGCCGACTATTATCGCTGGCTTTTCTATGCGGCCGGGCCGGTTGAGCAGGCGATCACCAACAGGTCGCTCGGGTTCGAGGTGCCTGCCGACAAGGCGATGATGGCGGGTTATGGCAGCTATGATGCGATGGTCGACGTGCTCGAAAAAGCGGCGGGCGCGCACGACTATATTGCGGGTAACCGATTCACCGCGGCCGACGTCTATGTCGGCTCGCAGGTTTTGTGGGGCCTGGAGTTTGGCACCCTACCCAAGCGAGCCGGATTCGAAGCCTATGCCACCCGACTGTCAGCCCGCCCCGCCTATCAGAGCGCCAAGGCCATCGATGGCGCGCTGATTGCGGAGATGCAGAAGGGGTAGCGGCAGATCCGTATCTGTAATTGGTCGATTTCTGCCGGTTCGCTTTTAGGCATGAATTTGGAGATTACGGACGCGAGATTATTGGCGAGGCCTGTCCATTGGCGGACCTTGCGACCAATTCTCGAAACGGGCGGCGTGTCGCTTCGAGTGACGATACTGCGTCCTGCGCGTCGCTGCTATTCGTCCTCATCATTGAGCTTGGGCCTCCAATCCTGCAGACCCTTTCCATGCGGTCTGATCAGTTGGCAAAATTGATAGTTGAGTAGTGCGCAATCAAACCTAGGCTTACCTCAATAATTCCGACGGATTACAAAAAATCGGAGTGCATTTGGCGCGCGGGTGCCTTTGCCAAGGGGAGGGGCTTTACTATGAACAATCTTGTTGCTTTCAATGAATCGAAGAAATCTGACAGAAGGGCTTATTCAGCTCTATTCCACACGGTCGCCGGCTTGGCATTGTGTGGACTGAGCACTCCTGCCTTTGCGCAAGCGGCTGGTGAGGAAAGTGATGGCGATATCATCGTTACCGCGCGTCTGCAGACCGAGACCCTTCAGGAAGTGCCCGTCAATATTACCTCG
>JANLQV010000451.1:0-10254 GCA_031368025.1 Sphingomonadales bacterium
TTCTGGACCGGAAACCGGACGGGTGCCTTAAACAGGGTGTGACGCTTGACCGCTATTGAGGCTACTCTGCGGGCTGGATAGCGTCATCGGGACGCCGCCGGAACCGACCGCCCAGCCGCCGCCAGAAACCCTTGGCCAAGAGCCGGGGCGGGCGGGACGGCTGTTCCCCATCTCCGCCAGTCGTCAGCCAGTAGGAGAGCCAGGGCCCGACCTGCGCCTCAGCACCCACCGCAAGACTGAACGAGGCTGGAACAATCAAGAGGGTAAGAATCGTCGAAACGATCAGCCCGCCGATCACCGTGACACCCATCGGCTGCGAAAAACTCCCGTCTCCGGTCAGCGCTATGGCGGTCGGAACCATGCCCGCAACCATCGCCACCGTCGTCATGACGATCGGCTGGGCCCGTTTGTGGCCTGCGTTCATGATTGCAGTGAAGGTATCGACGCCCTTGTCCATCTCCTCAAGCGCAAAATCGACGAGGAGGATCGAGTTTTTGGCGACAATTCCAAACAACATCAGCATCCCGATCAGAACCGGCATCGAAATCGGCATGCCTGCCAGCTTCAATGCCAGCACACCGCCAAGCGGCGCGAGCAGCAGCGATCCCATATTGACGAGCGGTGGAATGAACCGGCGATAAAGCAACACCAGCACCGCAAATACCGACGTTATGCCGGTGATGACCGCGACAAGGAAGTTTGTGACCATTTCCGCTTGCCACTTTGCCTGACCAATTGTGAGTTTGCTGACGCCCATCGGCAAATTCTTCATGCTCGGCAGGGCGTCAATTTTCTCATTGGCTTCGCTAGAAACAAACGGCTTCCCGGTTTCAGGATTCACCGCAAGATCGGCACCGATCGAAACACGCCGGTTCTGGTTCGTCCTCTCGATCGTGGTCGGACCAGCACCAAAGCTGATCTCAGCAACGGTCTTCAACGGCACCGAACCGCCCGTTGCGGTTGGAACCGGCAGATTTTGGATGGTGGAAAAGGCGCGCCGCGATGCTTCAGACAAGGTGACGCGAATCGGCACCTGACGATCCGCCAGGGAAAATTTCGCGCTGTTTTGATCAATGTCACCAATGGTCGCGATGCGGATGGTTTGGGACAGCGCAGCCGTCGTCACACCCATCGATGCAGCCAGATCGGCACGCGGCTTGATCAGGATTTCCGGGCGCTGCAGATCACCGTTAATGCGTGGTGCAACGATTTCCTTCACGCCCTTCATTTCTTCATTGATCCGGCGCGCAGTCGCAAGCAGCTTATCGGGATCACTGCTGCCCAGGGTTATCGTGATGTCACGACCGGAAAACCCGCCATTCTGAGACTGAAACGTGACGCGCGCGTCCGGTATCTCCTGGAAACGCTTTGCCCATTTTTTTTCAAATTCATCGCTCGTCATGTCGCGGTCGTGGGAGAGCCTGAGATAGACACTCGCCTTGGCAGGGTCGATTCTGGCAAACGCCACGTCCACTTCCGGCGCATCCTTTTTGAGCATGGCCTGAATCCTGTCGGTCACATCGCGAGTCTGTTTCAGCGTGGATCCAGGCACCATCGATACGCGGATCGAACTATAGTCAAAATCGAGTGTCGGCTGGAATGTGAACGGCAGCGACCACATCGTCAGCCCGGTCATGACGAGAGAGAGAAAACCGGCAAGCACGATCCAACGTCGATGGCCAAGCGACCAGCGCAATATGGTCATGTAGCGATCCATCATCCAGCCTTCGCCGTGTGTGGCTTCGCCATGTGCCTTGAGGAAATACGCCGCGACCATTGGCGTGATCATGCGTGCAACGCCAAGGCTCATCAACACTGCCGCAACGACCGTAAATCCGAAATTCTTGAAGAACTGGCCGGAAACGCCAGGCATCAGACCGACCGGCAGGAAAACCGCGACAATCGAAAAGGTTGTGGCGACCACGGCGAGACCAATTTCGTCCGCCGCATCAATCGATGCCTGATAGGCGGTTTTGCCCATCCGCATGTGGCGGACGATATTTTCGATCTCCACGATCGCGTCATCCACCAGCACGCCCGCAACCAGACTGAGCGCCAGCATCGAAATCGTATTGAGGCTGAATCCCAGCAGATCCATGAACCAGAAGGTCGGGATTGCAGAGAGCGGTATGGCGATGGCCGAAATCAGTGTTGCACGCCGATCGCGCAGGAACAGGAAAACCACAAGGACGGCAAGCACCGCGCCTTCGATCATTGATGTCAGCGAACTTTTATACTGCGCCTTGGTGTAGTTGACCGACGTGAACAGTTCGGTGAACTTTATCTTCGGATTTTCCGTATGGATGGCGGCCAATTCTTTTTGAACCGCCTCAAAGACCTTGACGTCCGACGCTCCCTTGGCGCGCTGGATCGCGAAGGATAGCACCTGCCGTCCGTCCATCACGCCCAGATTGCGTTGTTCGGCATAAAGGTCGCGCACTTCCGCAATGCTCGACAGCTTGATCGTCCGGCCGCCACCGATGGCAATATCAGCATCACCAAGATTATAAGCGTCGCGCGCGTTCCCAAGGACGCGAAGCGACTGTTCTGATCCGGCGATCTCGGTGCGCCCTCCAGCCGCATTCATGTTGACTTGCCGCAACTGGCCATTGACCTGCGCTGCGGTGATGCCAAGCGCCTGAAGCTTGGCTGGATCGAGGATGACGCGAATTTCGCGGCTGACACCGCCGCCGCGCGACACCGCCGCCATTCCCGGAATGGCTTGCAGCCGCTTGATCACGACATCATCAACGTACCAGCTCAACTGCTCGATCGTCATGTCGACAGCTTCCGCCGAAATATAGGCAATCGGATCGCCAGACGTCACCTGACGTTCAACCTGGGGCTCGAGAATGCCGTCGGGCAGGTCACTGCGTACTTTTGTCAGCGCATCGCGGATGTCATTGACGCCGCGATCAATATCGGTGCCAAGCGCGAACTGGACAAAGGTGGACGATGATCCTTCGCGGACGGTCGAGTTGATTTCATCGACGCCATTGATCGAGCGCAGCGAGGCCTCGACGATCTGGGTGACCTGCTTTTCAAGCTCGGGCGGAGCAGCGCCCGGCTGAGTGATGATCACCAGTGCGCCAGGAAATTCGATGTCCGGATTGTCATTGACGTCAAGCGACATAAAGCTGACGACACCCGCCAACAACAAGGCGAGGAAAAGGACAATCGGCGGCACCGGATTGCGAATGCACCAGGCGGAGATATTACGAAAATTCATGATCGACCGCCCTTACTTCGTATTCTTCGCCCGTTCCGGGATGACGGTCTCACCCGGATTGAGAAACGCCCCCGCGCTCAGCACGATCCGCTCTTTGCCCGAAAGGCCTGCGATCACGGGAATCCCGGTATCGGTAACCGACCCAACCTTGATGTCGCGCCGTTCAACCTTGTTGTTCTTGCCCACAACCAGCACGAAATTGCCCTTGTCATCGCTTTGCACGGCCGATTCTGGCAGCAGCGGTGCATCGACCGTGCCGCTTGATATCTGCGCCGAGGCAAAGCCACCGGGGCGGAGCGCCTTGTCATAAGACAGCGCAATTCGTGCGACGCCCTGACGCGCCTGCGGATCGATGACCGGAGACAATTGCCAGATCTGGCCGTTGAAAGTCGTTGGCGTTCCCACCGGCGTGACCGTGGCGGCAAGGCCAATGTTCATGCGCGCCAGATCGGCTTCGGCAAGCTGCGCCTTCATCTCCATTTCGCCGTCGCGGGCCAAACGGAACAAGATGCCCGAACCGGCGCCGACCACTTGACCCGGCTCGACAGTGCGAGTCAGCACAAGCCCGCCCGCTGGTGCGCGAATATCAAGCCGCCCGATCCGGGCCTGACCAGCACCGAGCTGCGCCTGGGCGACTGCCACGCGTGCACGCGCAGAATCTCGGGTTGCCGTCTTTCGATCAATATCCGCTTTGGAAATGAAGCCACGCGCGACCAGCGCGCTGGCGCGATCAAGTTCGGACTGGGCAAGGCGCGCATCGGCCTGAGCCACAACAACGCCCGCGGCAAGCTGGCTGGCTTCGTGTGACTGGACTGATCGCTCAATCGACGCCAATACTTGGCCCTGCCGCACCCAGTCTCCCGGCTCAACCCAAACACGGCTGACCATCCCGCCTTCGCCCACAACGCCAACAGGCATTTCCCGCCTGGCGCCAAGCGTGCCGGTTGCCGTGATCACATTCGAAACGGTTGTTCGCCCCGGAACCACGATCGTCACGCGCGGCGCTTGCTTGCCATCCGCGCCCGCGGCCGAATCAGCAGCGGTCGAGCCACCGCGACCAAAGACAAGATAAGCGGCCAAAAGCGCGACGAGCAGCACGACCGCCGCGACAATCAGGTTGCGCCGCTTGCGCTTCGCCACAATTTCTTCGTCCGTCAGGAATTCCATATCGGATGTCCGGCGTGCGATGGTTGATTCGAAATTCATAATGTTTCCGCTTTCAGGCCTGAAACGCAGGCAATGTCTCTATTCTGACGACTGTATTACACCAATAAGTCACCAGCCTCAAGTCTGATTAGCGGCACGCCATCCCTCGGCCACCGTCCGCCATTGCCCCAATTTGCTGCACCGCGCAATAGATTTTGCGCATTTCTGCCGGTTTCGGACAGTCTTGCGGCTCTGCAGTCAAGCCTATACACAGTGTTTTCCCGTATTTTCACAACCGAGGGGAGACGTGTAATGGATAGAGGGTTTATTGGCTGGATCATTATTGGCGCTGTCGCTGGTATTTTAGGCAAGTTCATCATGCCCGGAAAGGATCCGGGCGGCTTTATCGTTACCATCCTGCTCGGCATCGCGGGCGCATTGCTTGCCGGCTTTATCGGTCAGGCCGTTGGCTTCTACAGTGCGGGCGAAGGCGCGGGCTGGATTGGTGCCACTGTGGGCGCCATTGCTCTTCTTGCGATCTATCGCTTGGTCAAGAGCCGCTCGGCCTGATCTCAACACGTAATCGTTCAGCGTTCATGCAGGCCGGTGGGTGGTATTGCGCCGCCCACCGGCCTTTTCATTGGGGCCCGCATAACTGGAATGGAGCAGTATCGATGAAGATGATTTTGGGTACAGCAATGGCCGCCGCCGCGATGGCAACCCCCGCAATGGCGCATGCGCAAGCGATGCAGCCCGAGATTTCCGGAACGCGGCTGGATGTAACGGCCCGAGGCGATGTGCGCCGCGTTCCTGACATTGCTGTCATCAGCGCGGGCGTTGTGACCAACGCTGCGGATGCCGGAGGCGCGATGCGGGACAATGCAAGCCGCATGAGCCGTGTCCTCGCCGCCCTCAAAAAAGCTGGGGTAGCCGACAAGGATGTCTCCACATCCTCGGTCAACCTGTCGCCACAATATCGCTATGTCGAGAATGAGGCGCCTGCGATCATTGGCTATCAGGCTTCGAACCAGGTGACCGTGCGGTTTCGCGACATTGCCAGATCAGGGACGATCCTCGACGCATTGGTGAAAGAAGGATCGAATCAGATCAACGGCCCGACGTTGATGATCGACAAGCCTGAAGCCGCCCAGGATGAAGCGCGGGTGGCCGCGATCAAGGCAGCGCGCGCGCGCGCCGATCTTTACGCCACAGCGCTGGGCATGAAGGTCAAGCGCGTGGTGTCGATCAGCGAGAGCGAAGGCTATTCGGGTGGGCCCGTTATGGTGACGGCGATGCGTCAGATGGATGCAGCGTCCGCAAAGACGGAAATCATGCCGGGCGAACAATCGATCGGAGTCAACGTTTCCGTCGTTTTCGAACTGCAATAGGATTGCTGGCCGGGCAGACTTATTTGACGCGCGTGCGAAACTTGATCGAAAAGCTTGAATTGGCGGCCATCGTCCCTTGCGGACTAAGCCGGATCGCGTTGACGGCGGCATCATAGCCTGCGGCTGGCGAATAGGCATAGGTGCTGCCGCCATTGTTCGAATAGCCCAGATTGGCCGCTGCAAAAGTCAGGCCCGACGTGCCGGGCGTGAATTCGTAATTGGTTGTGAGCGGCCCGGCATCATCGATATCGCCATTGTAGAATGTCATCGCGGAGGGCAGTGGATCGCTCAGGATCATCGTCCCGACATCAACCGGGCTGGAATTCGAATTGCTGACCGTCAGCGTATAGATGACGTCCGCCCCAGGGATATTGAAGCGGTTTGGATCGGTGCCGACGATCGAAAATGGTGCGGAGGCCTTGGTGACGCTCAGAACTGGCATCGGGCAGTAGCTGATCGTCTGGATACCGATTGCCTGCTGGCCTGTTACGGTTTCGCCGGCTGAAAGGGGATAGTTGCCATAGCGGATTTCAACCTGAGTAACGGGTTGAGCGAACGTGGCCGTTATGGTGCCGGTCGTCGCATTGTTTCCGCTCGCGCCCGTACCTCCGCTTTGCCGGACGGTGAGGGTCAGCGGCGATGCGGTCGCGCCGACCAACTGACTGGAACTTGCATTGGAATGCGGCCCCGCCACCGTGTTGTTGGTTCCGAAGGGCGTTGACAGTGCGGGGTCATAGTTTGAAGCCGCGTTGATGCCGTTAACCTGAAGCCAGTCGCGAAACTGGTCTGCGTTGAAATCGACATCGTTGATTTGGGCCGTAAAATCCCGGATCGGTGTGGCAAAAGTGAAGCGGGTCACGACGACGCGCGTGTTGACCGAGACATCGGTTGTACGCGCGGTAAAAATGGCGCCAAGGACAAGATTATTCGCTGCGACGCCATCGGTAATAAGATTGCCAATGGCGGGCATTTGCTGGCCAGCGACGATCGTCGACGATGTTCCGTTGACGATCCAGTCAACCGTGAAATTCTGGTTGCCCAATGCTGTGCTGGTCGCGGTGTAAGTATAGGTGTTTGCATAGTTGAGCGTCGCCGGGGCCTGGCTCGCAAAATTGAAATTATACTGGTTTGCTGCCGAGCACGATGCCTGCGCCATGCCTGACAGGGCCGGGCTCAGCATCGCCATCAAGGCAATTTTCCCGATGATTCTCACGTCGCGATACCCTTGCCCACATTCGACACATATACGGCAATAGCCTGCTTTGGTTAAGGCAGAGTAACCAATCATCCAGAGCGCAGCGAAACAGGGGTTTCCATTCGCAACTGAAACCGCTTAAACGACCCCCATGAGCACACGCACAACGTCCGACAAGGTTGATCCCGTCATCGAATCGCGCGCCGACCTGATCGGCGTTTTTTCCGGGGGGGAAAAGCCGCCGGAACGCTGGCGGATCGGGACCGAACACGAAAAATTCGTCTATCGCACGAGCGATCACCGGGCGCCGTCCTATGATGAGCCTGGCGGGATCCGCGATCTTTTGATGGCACTGACCCGCTATGGCTGGGAACCGGTGATGGAAGGGGACAATGTCATTGCCCTGACAGGGAGCGACGGAGCCGTGAGCCTTGAGCCCGCCGGGCAACTCGAACTGTCCGGCGCGCCACTCGAGAATCTCCATCAGACCTGTGCAGAGACGGGTCGCCACCTGAAGCAAGTCAAGGAAGTTGGTGCGGAGCTGGGGCTAGGCTTTCTGGGACTCGGCATGTGGCCTGACAAGGCCCGTGCGGAATTGCCAGTCATGCCCAAGGGGCGCTATGCGATCATGCTGCGCCACATGCCGCGCGTCGGGACGATGGGCCTCGACATGATGCTCAGGACCTGCACGATCCAGACCAATCTCGATTATCGCAGCGAAGCCGATATGGTGAAAAAGTTCAGGGTCAGCCTGGCGCTGCAACCTCTGGGCACCGCGCTGTTTGCCAATTCGCCCTTCACCGAAGGCAAGCCCAACGGCTATCTTTCGTATCGCAGCCATATCTGGACCGACACTGACCCGCAGCGGACGGGCATGCTGCCCTTCGTCTTCGAAGATGGCTTCGGCTATGAACGCTATGCTGATTACATGCTCGATGTGCCGATGTATTTCGTCTTTCGCGATGGAAAATATATCGATGCTTCGGGACTTAATTTCCGCGATTTCCTGAATGGCAACCTGTCCGTGTTGCCGGGCGAGAAGCCAACCATTGCGGACTGGAATGACCATCTTTCAACGGCCTTTCCCGAAGTGCGCCTCAAACGCTTCCTTGAAATGCGGGGGAGCGATGGCGGCCCGTGGAATCGCATCTGCGCGCGGCCCGCGCTGTGGGTCGGGCTGCTTTACAATAATGACGCGCTCGATGCCGCGTGGGATCTGGTCAAGGGCTGGTCGATTGAAGATCATCAGAAGATCCGCGATCAGGTGCCGGAGCACGGCCTGTGCACAGTGTTGCCCGATGGACGCACCATGCAGGATCTGGGCAAGGAGATTCTTGACATTGCCAGTCGCGGCCTGACCGCGCGCGGAGAGGTGAATTCGATGGGCGACAATGAAGGCGGGTTCCTCAACCCGCTGCGCCGGATTGTCGATTCAGGCATGTCACCCGCTCATGAATTACTCGAAAAATTCAAGACCGAATGGAATGGCGACCTTGGTCGCGTCTATGACGAACTGAGTTTTTAACCGCGATTGCCCTCCCGCAGCTTGCGGGAGGGTGAAGCGATCAATGTTCCTTGTTGGCCCAGATGCTCTTGTAGCTGCCCCAGCACAGTCCTGCGAAGATCAGCAGGAAGATAAGCGTAGCCACACCAGCACGATGCCGCGCTTCGAGCTTGGGCTCCGCCGTCCAGATCAGGAAAGAAGCGACATCTTTTGCCATCTGGTCGACCGTCGGCTTTGGTGATCCCTCGCCATACGTGACCTGACCATCGCTGACCAAGGGTGGCGCCATCGAGAGATTCAAGTTGGCGAAATAGGGATTGTAATGAAGGTTTGGCCCGGGCAGCGAGTCCTTGGGCAGGTTGGCCGGAGGATCCTGAAAGCCGGTCAACAGCGAATAGATATAACGCGGGCCGCCTTCGCGGGCCTTGGCCATCAGCGAAAGATCGGGCGGGGCCGCATTGTTGTTGGCCGCACGGGCTGCCGTTTCGTTGGCAAAGGGCGGGGGGAATTTGTCGGACGCAAGGTTCTTGCGCGTGGCCGGTTCGCCCGTCTCCGGGTTGATCGAAGGTTGTTCGGTCGACCATTCGGTCGCGATCGTCTTCACCTGACCCGGTGTGTAGCCAATCCCGGTCAGATCACCAAAAGAGACTAAACGCAGCGAATGGCAGGCAGAGCAAACCTCCTTGTAAACCTGGAAGCCGCGCTGGACCTGGGCATGGTCAAACTTGCCGAGAGGGCCGTCGCTCGCGAACGAGACCTCTTTGACCTCCTTATGGAACCGCTCCGAGGCCGATATCTCGGTCGCGTCGCGCGGGATCAAGGCAGCCACTAGAAGCGCCGTCACAAAGCCAAGGCCACCAAGAAAGGCAAGAATACGAATCATGATCAAAAGCCCCTTTAAGCCGCTTTGTGCTTGGCCAAAACCGCCTCGGTAATCGAGTTCGGCAGCGGCAGCGGACGTTCGATCCGCGAAACGATCGGCAGGATGATAAGGAAATGCGCGAAATAATAGGCGGCAGCCAACTGGCCCAGGCGCACCCAGGGTTCGGACGCCGGCTTCATGCCGCAAATGCCAAGGATGACGATATCGGCCATCAACAGCCAGAAGAACCATTTGTAGAGCGGACGATAAGAGGTTGAACGCACCGGCGATTTATCGAGCCACGGCAGGATGAAGAGCAGCAGGATCGAAGCGAACATCGCAATCACGCCCCATAGCTTTGCCGGAACCCAGAGGAAATTGACCGTAAACGCACGCAGGATCGCGTAGAAAGGCCAGAAATACCATTCGGGCACAATATGCGCGGGTGTTGAAAGCGGGTTGGCCGGAACATAGTTGACCGGTTCGCTCAGCAGGTTGGGCGCAAAGAACAGCAGGGTGGCAAAGACGATCAGGAAGATCGCGACCCCAAACCCGTCTTTGGCGGTATAATAAGGATGGAACGGCACCGTATCCTGCTCATCCTTCACTTCGACACCGGTCGGATTCGACGACCCGGGGATGTGCAGCGCCCAGATATGAAGGATGATAACGCCCAAAATTACAAACGGCAGCAGATAGTGAAGCGAAAAGAAACGGTTCAATGCGGCATTGTCGGGCGCAAAGCCGCCCAGCAACCATTCGCGAATAGGTTCACCAACCACAGGAATGGCCGAAAAGAATCCGGTGATGACCTGAGCACCCCAGAAACTCATCTGCCCCCAGACAAGCACATAACCCATGAATGCCGTGGCCATCATCAGAAGGAAAATCACGACGCCCAGTAGCCAGACCATTTCTCGCGGCGCCTTG
>JANLQV010000265.1:0-18757 GCA_031368025.1 Sphingomonadales bacterium
ATGTCGATCTCGCCGAACTGTTCGCGAAGGCGCTTGGTGCGGCTGTTTCGGATGAACAAGCCGCCTGCGATCAATGCAAGCAAGACCAAGCCAATGATAATCAGTATGTTTGTGGTTGCGGCATCGTCCATTGTCATCGCCTCCTGAATTCGGCTGCTCCAAGCACGCCGTCTCGCCTGGGCCACAGGTCGCGTCTCGGCCTGTAGTGTCCTATCAATCTTAACGCACGATGATGGCATAGGTTCCCGAGGGAAAAGCATTTGTCTTGTTCGAGCTCGTAAGATGCGTTGAAGCGAACGTCCCGAATGCGGCGATATGCGGGCCCGTGTTCAACACCTCAGCCGTTCGCTTCAGCGCAATTATATCCAGCCGAGGGAACAGCAGCTGCGACGAGTGGTTGATCGACCATCACCCACGCTCGTGAATGGAAAGGAATTGACTATGGGTCGTTTTGGCTCGGACGAAGCAGGCGCCGGAAATCTGGACAGCAGCATGCAGGAGGTTCTGGATGAGATGCAGGCTCTGGGCCTGATCGCTCCCTGGACCCTTACCGCCCAGGAGGCCCGCAAGCAGCCCACGCCCGCTGATGGGGTGACGCAGGTCATGCGCAAGCGGGGTCTCGACCCTTCCGATGACCTGGGTGTCCCGACAAAGGATTTCATCATTCCCGGTCCTGCCGACGAGATAAAGGCCCGACTTTACGGGCAGGCTGAAACCGATGGTAAAAAACCCGTGGTCGTCTATTTTCATGGCGGCGGATGGGTGATCGCCGATCTAGATGTCTATGACTCGTCTCCTCGAGCGCTTGCGAAAGCGAACGATTGTATCTTCGTCTCCTGCCACTATCGGCAAGCCCCCGAGCACAAGTTCCCCGCCGCGCATGAAGACGCATGGGCTGCCTATCAGTGGGTCGTCGAGAATGCGCAAAGCTTTGGCGGAGATCCAGCAAAGATCGCCGTGATGGGCGAGAGTGCTGGCGCGAACCTAGCCGCGAACGTCTCGATCATGGCGCGTGACAACGGCATTCAAATGCCCCTGACCCAAATCCTGGTTTATCCGATCGCCGATAATGACATGAACAGCGCATCGTATATCGAGAACGTCGACGCCAAGCCGCTCAACAAGCCGTTCATGCAATGGTTCGTCAAGAACGTCTTCCAGGATCAGCGTCAAACAGAGGATCCGCGCATCAAGCTCGTCAGCGCAAATCTGGCTGAGCTGCCGCCCACTTGCATTATCGCCGCCCAGATCGATCCGTTGCGCAGCGAGGGCCGGCTGCTTGCCGATCGGCTAGAGGAGGCCGGGGTGGAGGTCAGCTACAAGTGTTACGAAGGTGTGACCCACGAATTCTTTGGGATGGGCTTGGTTGTCAAGGATGCAGCAGCTGCCGAAGCCATGGTCGCCAAGCATCTGAAAAGCGCTTTTGGGCTGGGGGTGCTGGGCAAGCTGGCCGAAGCTTTGAGCTCTGATCGGGAATGAGGGTCGCTGAATTTCAACTGCCGTCTGCGCTCTGCACCCCGGTCGTCCGCCAAGCCCAGAGGCGTTCTTACAAATGCAGCCCGCCGCGTTGGCGAAGCGCTTTGCCAAACCCGACGTGTAATCCATTCAGGATCGAATGATCGACACAATCGTCCCCGGATTACCGGACGTGACAGAGACGGCGGCGTCAAATTGTCTGGCAAGGCCATCGACGATACCGGTTCCAAACCTTGGATGCATTTGCGGATGAGTGGGCATGCCGACCCGTTATCGCTCAATCGCGGCATCGCCCCACATGGTCGCATGCTGGAGCGACCGCAATTGCGGCAGGTTCAGTAAGTCACCAGCAATCTCAATCATGGGGCTCTGGATCCTTGTGTTGCGGGATACCCCAAATTCGGGTTTAGCGGAAAACCAACCAAAGCAGCAGAATGACAGGAATCGGGATTCCGATCAGCCACAACAATAAGCCTTTGCCCATAGTAAACTCCTTATATTAAAAAGGCGGCGTTCGCCGGTGCTAAAACAACTAGCTCCATAGTCATTTTGTTCCCGCGACTTTATGCGCATCAGCCGCAAATCACCGCGCGCGTGAAAAAGCCGGCGCTAAAATTGTTTCACGAAGGTCATTGCCCCTAGGAGAAACAATATGGTTTGAATTTTCAAAGCCCTGCCACTGTTCGTGCTAGCCTCCCTTGGCATGTGTATATCGGCATGTTCCACCCGCAGGAAAAGCTGCAGAAAATACGGGGGATGTCGTGGAAGGCCAAGCCGACGCCGTCCGTGACACAACTGATAATCGTGCCGACGCCCTGGACGGTAAATCCGACGGCATCGACACAAAAAGGGAAAATGCCATGGACAACAGGGCTCAGACCGTTCGCGATACTGCTGAGAACAAGGCAGACGCCATTCGTGCGAAGGCTAAAGCCAAATAGGCCGAACCATGACTGATTTGCTTTTTGGAGCGGTCGATGTTCGCTCCAAATTTCTCGCTTGCATTGGATTGTGATGTGGCGACTTTCACTATGTCAAATGTGAGTAGCGCCCAAGAAAGGCAATGAGACCGCGTTCTTCTCGAGATAGATATTTTGTCGCGCGCGGTAGCCGCCAATTCGCGCTTGAAAGCTCCCCACTCTGGGCGCCCTCGATCAACGCGGGGTGAACATAACTTTTGCGGGCGACCGCGGGCGTGTTTCCCAGCTGTGCGGCAACCTGATCCAGCAAATCTTTAAGCGGCAGGACTCCGCCCGCTCGCGCGAGCGCGGTGTAGGCAATGACGCTAGCTCCCCAGGTTCGAAAATCCTTGGCGGTGAAAGCCCCTGCGATCGTCCTTAGATAGTCATTCACGTCGGCAGAGCTTACAGGATGGCGATTGCCGTCACTGTCTTGATATTGGAAAAGCAGCTGACCCGGCATGTCCTGACAACGTTTGACGAGCGTCGCGAGTCTGCGATCATCGATGCTGATGAACTGCTGCTTCCCGGATTTTCCAACATAATCCAGCACCAACCTCGCGCCCTTCACCTGCGCGTGTCGGTTGCGAAGCGTGGTCGCGCCAAAGCTTTTATTGGCGTTGGCATAAGCGCGATTTCCAACGCGCACCTTGCCCATATCAAGCAAGCGAATAAGGGCTGCGACCACCCGGTTCAGGCAGAGGTCGCCGCGAGAGATATCCCGCGCTACCTGCTTACGGATGACGGGCAGCGCGCGCCCAAAAGCGAGACATCGTCCGTATTTTGCTTCATCCTGCTGTGCAATGAATTGGGGATGATAGCGATATTGTCGTCTGCCTTTCGCGTCATGCCCGATGGCCTGAATATGCCCGTTTGGCGAGGTGCAGAACCACACGTCGCGATAGGCAGGTGGAAGACCGATCCCATTCAGCCGATCCACGACGCGCGACGCCGTGACGCGATGGCCGCGCCAATTGAAATAGTGCCATTTACTGCGCACGCGCCGCCGGGTGTAACCACGGGAGAAATCCTCCACATAGGCTAACCCGGTCATGCTGCGGCTAAGCGGTCGGGATGGTGGCGTGATTTCCCTGAACGTCGTCACGGACATTCGCCCCGACCAGCATCTTGATCTTTGAAAGAGCTGACATATCGGCATTCCAGATCTCCGTCTGATCGATGTCCAGGCGAAGGACGGTGAGGTCAGGATCATCGCGGCCACCATCATACCAAGCCGCGATCTGCCGCGACCAGAGCCGGTCGATCACAGCTTCATCATGCTCGGCCCGAATCGTGCCTTTGATGCGGGCAAACAAATTCTGATGCTTGCAGATATAGCGCGCGACGGTCGGGCCTTCATCGTTCAAGCGACTATGGGGCGTGGTAAAAATCCATAGAGACCGGCGGTCATTGCCGTCCAGGTGCATGGTCATGGGAACATCGCCCTCATCATCATCCACGAGTCCGACAAATGCAAAAGCCGAGGGGGCAAGCTCGCTCCAGAGCCGCTTTTCAAGATCGGCAGAGACAGATTCAGTCATGACATTTCTTTCTGAATTTGGATTGAACAATATTCAAGCGGAGGTCGTTGCCGGCTCAGGTGCCGGAAGCGTGCCGACCTTCGCCATTTCGAGCAATTCTTCCTTGCGGGCGGCGAGTTGCGCACCAAGCGCGTCAAGATCCACGTCGCTTCGCTTTGCCTGCGCAAAAAGCCCGTCACGGGGAGTTTCCTCTTCCTCTACATGATGCTCAATCTCTTCGCTGAGCACCGATACTTTCGCCTTGTAATAAGGTTCGGAGGGATCGGCATCGCGAAGCTGTGTAATCAGCGCTTTGGCACCATCATGTTCGACATATGCCTCATCCAGCAAATCGTCTTCAACCTTGCCGCGCAGCGCCGGATACAGGATTTCCTCTTCGATCATCGTGTGAATGGTCAATTCGTCGCAAATCTGCGCTACAAGTTTGGCCTGTGCAGCGGGCGCCGTAGCGCCTTCGAATTTGCTGAAGAGACCGGCCACCTTGCGATGATCGGCGACCAGAAGGGTGACGGCGTTCTCGGTTTTGTCGGTCATGATAGTCTCCTTTGTCTGCCGGTAACAAACGAAGGCCTGATAGGTTCCCATTGCTCTCGGCGTTGTTGCAGGGGCCGCAGTCGCCGCAAATCAGGTGAGCAAAGCCCCCAAAAAGGCCCATGCAAGATCAAAGCCGACCGCAGCGAAGGCCAGTCCTGACCGGTCAGCCTAAAGCTGGGGCTTGATGGCCTCTCTCGCGGAGATCGTTATGAATTGCAGTCGCCGCTATCGCGGCTTGCCCCATAGCCACGCTGATCTGGTCGAGGCTCAGAACGACATCGCCGGCGGCATAGACGCCGGCGACTGTCGTACGCTGATGTGCATCGACAAGCAGACAGCCATCATCGCCCGTTGCCGATCCCAGTTTTGCGGCAATCGGACTCTTTGCTTCCGAGCCTAGCGCGGGATAGATTGTATCGAACATAAGGATTTCACTGGTGGGCGGGCTCGTCACGATCGCAACTGCCCTTTGCCCGAACTGGATGCTCGCGATTGGTGACATCACAATAGTTACGCCAGCCTCTTCAAGGTCGGCGCGATCCTTCAATGAAATTTTGGGCTCATGGAGAGCCAAGAGTGTTACATGATTGCTATACCTGCGCAGAAACAGTGCTTCTGACGCGCCATGTGCATCGCAACCGATCACACCGATTTTCGTGTCTTTCGCTTCAAAAGCGTCGCAAACCGGGCAGTAACGCAAGAGCCCTCGCTGCAATGCCTTGCTGTGCTCCTTGTCACCAATGGGTGGTCGATGGTTCACGACGCCGGTGGCGAGCAGGATGGATCGAGCGACAAGGCTGAAATTATAAGTACTGACCAAAAAGTGATCTCCTCTAGCCTCCACCGAAGCCACGTTCTCGCGGCAGTAATTGGCCCCGAAGCTCTCTGCCTGGTCTTGCATTTTCCGCAGGAGCTCGTTCCCCGATATTCCGCCTGGAAATCCGGGCAGATTGTGAGACATGGGAATCCAGCGGGCGCGACTTTCCCCTGCGTCGAAGATTGTTGTGGTCCGCAAATAGCGCGCGACATAAACCGCCGCAGATAACCCGCCCGGGCCGCCGCCAATTACAGCACAGTCTATTCGCTCGTGCATGGCTATCAAGCGAGCGTTCGCACAAGCGTCTCGCGATCCCAAAATCGTTTGGCCGCGGCGGCAACGAATGGCTTGCCTAAATCGGTAACGCCATCATCTGCAGCCACCCCTGCACGATCAAGCAATGGCTTTGCAGCATCCGACGCGCCGATCGCTTTCAGGTGACAATAGGCATCCATTGTAAACTGCACTGCGGCAGCATCTTTGAGCAGCGCCGCACAGCCGTGTTCAGATAGAATGATTGCGACTGCATCGAACAATTGGGAAGGCGTTCCAGCCAGTTGACCGTCAGCTTTCAACATCGAGCCGTCGGACAGCTTTGCTCCGCCGACCTTCGGGGAGATGAGCACGGGCCTGCCTTTCGCGCTAGCGACTGCCTTCATTACCGCATGGACTTCTGCGGCGTCGCTGCCGTCCGTATAGAGAATGCCCACCGAGCGGCCTTCCAAAGTCGCTTTCAGGTTCTTTTGGATCGACAAGGCAGGGCTCGGTGCCATCTCAACGATATCGCGCGCGGCATTGGCTTTGGCAGGAAGCGCCATATTCAAACCAGTTGCGATGCGCTTTGCGAGCGCTTCGTCCACGTTGCGCAAATTCGCAACCATGCGAGAGGGCACTTCTGCCAGGCCCACCTTCGACAATTCGAATGTGAACGATGAGGCAATATGGGCCTGCTCGTTTTCTGTCAGGGAGATCCAAAGCAGACGTGCCTGGCTATAATGGTCTGCAAAGAGCTCCGCGCGAACCCGAAGCTTGTCTCCAGCTTCTTCATCGCCTGTGGCTTTTGTCGACGAAGCAAAGCCCGTCGCCGGGCATTCGCGAGGACCACCTGACTCGCCATGTGCGACGAGGCTATTCGGTTCGTAATTTGCGCGGCCCTTGGGGATGACCATCTGCATCTGCCCGTCCCGCTGGAAATTCATGACGGGACATTTTGCTGCATTGATCGGAAGCTGGTGGAAATTTGCCGTACCAAGCCTGCTCTTTTGCGTATCGAGATAGCTGAAGAGCCGTCCTTGCAGCAGCGGATCGTTTGAAAAATCAATCCCCGGAACGATGTTTGCTGGGCAGAAAGCTACCTGCTCGGTTTCAGCGAAGAAATTGTCCGGGTTTCGGTCAAGCACCATCCGGCCAATGATGTGCACGGGAACAACTTCTTCTGGAATGATCTTTGTTGGATCGAGAACGTCGAAGGGCTGGGCGTCAGCAAAGGCACGGTCGAAGGTCTGAATCCCAAGCTCCCATTCCGGGAAGGCCCCTGAATCTATGGCCTCGAACAGGTCGCGCCGATGATAATCATTGTCAGCTGCCTGCAATTTCAAAGCCTCGTCCCAAAGCGTCGACTGCACACCCAACTTTGGTTTCCAGTGAAACTTGACGAATGTCGTCTTGCCATGAGCATTTATCAGCTGAAACGTATGGATCCCAAAGCCTTCCATCATGCGCAACGAACGCGGCAGTGTCCGGTCCGACATCGCCCACATCAGCATGTGCGTGGATTCGGGCATCAGGGAGGCCCAATCCCAGAATGTATCATGTGCCGAACCGGCTTGCGGATAGCCCCGATCGGCTTCCATCTTCACGGCATGGATGAGGTCTGGAAACTTGATCGCATCCTGAATGAAGAAGACCGGGATGTTGTTTCCCACAAGATCCCAATTGCCTTCCTGGGTATAGAATTTGACCGCAAAGCCTCGCACATCACGCGGTGTGTCGACTGAACCTGCGCCACCCGCGACGGTTGAAAAGCGAGCGAAAAGGGGGGTTCGCTGCCCTTTCTTGAAGAGGTGCGCCTTGGTCAGATCGGATATGTCGGCTGTCGATTCAAAAAAGCCGTGCGCAGCACTGCCGCGGGCATGGACAATCCGTTCTGGGATACGTTCATGATCGAAGTGAAAGATCTTTTCCCTGAGGACAAAATCCTCAAGCAGGACAGGGCCGCGCGCACCACTTTTCAGGCTGTTTTGATTGTCGGAAACACGAATGCCCTGATTGGTCGTCAAATGGTCGCCACCGTCATGTGGTCCTTTTTCGGGAATGCGCTGGTGGGTCTCACCACCCTTGCCGATCCCGCTTTCAAAATTAGGCAAATTCGTCATTATCGTCTCCTGGAGAAATTCTGCGCTGGCTCGCTCGTCCAAACCATTTACCGACCACACAACATTGCCCGAGACGTTGACGGGCGTTCACAATGGCGTTGCAGGCCAGTAACCCATGAAATGTCCGCCGCTCCGGCAGGCGACGCGGCGGACCCTTTCGAAACTAGACCATTGCGTGCTTCAGTTGACTGGCTCTGTCGTGCCCAAGTTTGACTGAGCCAAAAGCGTCCTCAATGACTGTGCGTGTCCCGCTGGCGATCTTGTCGTCCTGCAGCGCGTCTTCGAACTTCTCCTTTATGTGGTCCTCACCGCGCTCGACCTCCGCGATGATCGCGACATCGTCGCGCGCAACAACCATTTCCTTCAGGTTCAAGAAAGTACGATGGGCGGCACCGAGCAAGCTGCTGTCGTGTTCGGGATTGCCGCCCAAACGCTCAACTTCAGCCTGCATCAGGCTTGCAACGCGGCTTCGGTCGGTGGCAAACTCGGCGAAGAACGTGTTGAACTGCGGGTTCTCTGTATCAGCGGCGGCCTCGGCAAAGCCCTTCTGGCTGTCCAGGGTCGTCTTGATGAGGTTGTTCAATATATGGATGTCGTGATTGTTTTCCATGACACTACTCCTTGGTTGGGGTGAGCTAAACCGCCGAGACCGAGAATTGTTCTGTTGGTCCTGCAAGATGCGTTGACGCGAGCGAATTGGAAGACCAGTGATCCTGCTTCGCAAGCCGAATCCAAAGCCTGCGGCGGAGTTTTTGGCTGATCAGATCTGTTCTGACCTGGCCAATAAGGATGGCATTATGCGCCCCGAACGCATCACCGGAGGTCCGGTGAGTATTCGATCTAACGCTTGAAATGTTCAATTGTCCACGAGCAAACCGTGTGGCGGCTGGTTTCGGAACAAAACTCCGGTGGAACGGGTTTTCTGTCTTGAAGAGGACAAATCATGGCGGCACGGGCCTATTGGCAGGGACAGATTCGGCTGGCGCTGGTTTCTATCCCGGTGGAGATTTACCCCGCGACCAAGTCGGGCGCGGCGATCAGCTTTCGCCAGATCCACGAACCTACTGGAAAGCGGGTCAATTACGAGAAAGTGGTCGCCGGGGTCGGCCCGGTTGATCGCGACGATATCCTCAAGGGCTACGAGGTGTCTAAGGGCAACTACGTTCTGCTTGAGGATGCCGAGATCGAGGCTGTCAGGATTGAAAGCCGCAAGACACTGGAACTGGTGCAGTTTGTCGCGGCCGAAGACATTGACGTGCTCTATTACGAGAAGCCCTATTTTGTCGTCCCCGCCGACGATCTGGCCGAGGAAGCCTATGTCGTGCTGCGCGAGGCACTGCGCACGGCGGGGAAAGTAGCACTGGGCCAGCTTTCGGTGCGCGGGCGCGAGCAACTCGTCGCCTTGAAACCGTGCGGCAAAGGTCTGGTAATGGAGGTGCTGCGCTATGCCGACGAAGTGGCCAAAGCGCAGGGCTTTTTCCGCGACATACCGGATCAAAAGCCCGACGAAGAGTTACTCGACCTCGCCGCAACCTTAATTGAGAAGAAAACCGGACCGTTCAAGCCGGAGGAATTCCACGACCGCTATGTCGATGCGCTGAAACGGCTGGTCGAGAAGAAGGCGAAAGCCAAGGGCAAGACCATTCTCGAGGATATCGGCGAGGCTGCGTCACGCGGCGGCAACGTGATCGACCTGATGGCGGCGCTCAAGCGCTCAGTCGGCGGCGAGCAGGAGACCAAGAAGCCTGCGAGGAAGATGCCTGCGGCACGCAAACGAGCCTGATATGGCGCGCGCACCGCTTACGGAATATAACGCCAAGCGCGATTTCAAGCGAACTGCTGAACCGACAGGCAAGCGAGGCAAGAGCGCGGGCGGCAACAGCTTCATTGTGCAGAAGCACGATGCTACACGGCTGCATTGGGATTTCCGACTGGAAATTGGCGATGTGCTAAAGAGCTGGGCTGTCACCAAAGGTCCGAGCCATGACCCCGATGACAAGCGGCTGGCGGTGCGCACCGAGGATCACCCGCTGGCCTACGGCGAATTCGAAGGGACGATCCCTAAGGGCGAGTATGGTGGCGGCACTGTTATGCTATGGGACCGCGGCACCTGGGCACCGATTGAAGGAAAAAGTGCTAGGGACATCGACAAGGGACATCTCCACTTCACGCTCGACGGCGAGCGGATGAAGGGCGAGTGGATCCTGATCCGGCTGAAGCCGCGCCCCGGCGACAAGCGTGAAAACTGGCTGCTGCGAAAGATCGAGGACGTCTACGCCAAACCCGGCAACTTGCTCGTCGAGCATGCGCTAACATCGGTGCTGACCGCACGGACGATGGAGGAAATCGCGGGCGATGCAGAGGGCAGCCACTCGCTCAAGGGAAAGCATGGCATAGTCTTTACTGCGATCATGGCCGATGCTGCCGAGCACAATGCCAACCTGGTTCCGAAGCGCAAGCCGAAAGGTCTGGCGAAGCTTCCCAAATTTCGTCCGGTCCAGCTTGCGACGCTGGTCGACGCGGTCCCCATCGGCAATGGCTGGATGCACGAGATCAAGTTCGATGGATACCGTGCACTTCTGGCGGTCCAGGGTGGCAAGGTCGTAGTCTATACCCGCACCGGGCTCGACTGGACCGACAAGTTCGCGCCGCTGGTCGAGCATGTTGCGGCACTCAACCTGCCGTCTGCGCTTATCGACGGCGAGATCGTTGCCTACGGCAAAGATGGCAACCCGGATTTCTCGGCTCTCCAGGCCATTCTCAAGCGCGGTCACGGTTCGCAGACCCACACGACGCCGCTAAGCTTCCACGCTTTTGACTTGCTCGAACTGGGTGGCGAGGATCTGAGCCAGCTCACCAACATAGAGCGCAAGGAGCGGCTTGAAGCCCTGCTCGCCGGGGCTGCGCCCCCGATCCACGTAGCTGACCACGTGATCGGTGCGGGCGATAAGCTGCTCTCCGCGATCTGCGGCTCTGGCCAGGAGGGGATCATCTCCAAACGGATCGACGGGCGCTATGTAGGCAAGCGCAGCCGCAACTGGCTCAAGGTCAAATGCGTGCTGCGGCAGGAATTCGTCGTGATCGGCTGGAAGAAATCCAACACCAAGGCCCGGCCTTTCGCCTCGCTACTGCTCGCGCAGAACGAAAGTGGCAGGCTAGTGTACAAGGGCAAAGTCGGCACCGGGTTCGACTCAGCGATGCTGGACGAACTCGCCGCCCAGATGGCAAAACTGGTATGGGAAAAGCCGCCCTCTGAAGTCCCACGCGAGGACCTGCAGGGAGTGATCTGGGTCAAGCCCGAATTGGTCGCCGAGGTAGCTTTCGCCGAATTCACTTCGGAAGGTTCGGTTCGCCACGCCAGCTTCATCGGCCTGCGCGCCGACAAGGCAGCGAAGTCAGTAAAACCAGAAGTAGTCGAACGGCTTGTCGAGTTCGAAGCACCGGTCAAAATTTCCAGCCGCGAGCGGGTGATCTTCCCCGAAAGTGGCAAGACCAAGGGTGATCTGGCAGATTACTATGAAGCAGTCGCACCGCTGATGCTGCCATTCGTCGCAGGCCGACTGCTGAGCCTTGTGCGTTGTCCGCGGGGCCGTTCAGGCAAGTGTTTCTTCCAGAAGCATGACAGCGGCATGTTCGGCGAGCATGTCCGTCACGTGCCGATCACCGAGAAGGACGGCGGGACCGAGGACTACCTTTTTGTCGATAACGCCGCCGGATTGCTCGCCTGCGTCCAGATGGGAACCATCGAATTCCACGCTTGGGGCAGCCGGGCTCAGGCGGTCGAGCTACCTGACCGGATGACCTTCGATCTCGATCCCGACGAAGGGTTGGATTTTGCTGCGGTCACGTCAGCAGCGCAGCACATCCACGACCAGCTGGCCGACATCGGGTTGACGAGCTTTGCCATGCTCTCCGGCGGCAAGGGTGTCCACGTGATCGTGCCGCTAAAGCCTGGTCACTCGTGGGCGACGCACAAGGATTTTGCCAAGCGCTTCGCCGAGGCGCTCAGCCTCGCCGAGCCCGATCACTTCCTCGCGACCATGAGCAAGACCAAGCGCAAGGGAAAGATTTTCATAGACTGGCTGCGGAACCAGCGCGGCGCGACAGCGGTACTGCCCTTCTCCGCTCGCGCCCGGCCCGGCGCACCAGTCGCGATCCCTATCGCCTGGGGCGAATTGGCGGAAATGAAGGATGCGTATCCGTTTGCGATTGGTGGGGCAGCGCGTCTCATAACCCGCGCGCGAACCAAAGGTCTGGTCGGCTGGGGCTTCGCCGAGCAAGAGCTACCCAATCTGTGAACAAGCCTTGTTGCACGGCTCAGTCCGCCGCTTGTCGTGGCTCGACATCAATCAGCGCGACGACCGTGCAATCTTGCGGATTTGGGCGGCAATGTTTTCGGGCAAGAGAATGAAGTCGATGCAGCCGGTACGCGAATAAGTGTTTTTAACGTGATGACATGTTCGAGAACTCCCGGTGAGCCAGATCAAGTTACCGTCGAAAAAATTGCAATCCCGATGGATCAAATTCCGCATCGGCTTCGTTTGACTCTTGAAGGCAAACTGCATCGACGCAGCAAATATTGAAGGAGATGAATGATGAAACGCCTTGGACGCATGTTTTTGACTACCGCAACATTGTTTGTCGCGACCTCAGCTCAGGCAACCGACTGGTGGTGTGTGCCAAGCGATCACCAGGACAGGGCGATACAGTTTGTCGATGCCGACACGGTTGTTCGAAGCAACAACAACGTCAGTTTTCGTGTTCTTCGGATCGACCGCACCGGAGAATCAAGACAGGAATTCCAGCAATTTCGATGCGATATGCAGCTGTTGTCATCTGACGACAGGGATATCCGCGATTTTGCCTGCGCAGACATGGAAACACGTATGAACAGTGCCGTAATGCTGGGTACAATGACGCCTCAGCAAGCCTCCCATGTAATATTCGTTTCGATACCCGCTAGTCAGGACAATGTTAGTCAATAGTCCGAAATTTGGACTTGAGGCGGCGTGCATTAAGGCTGTTGGTTGCTGTCAGGCAAACGCTAACTTGTCTCTGTCAACGGCCAATGAGTCGGATAGAGGAACGAAAGTGAAGCCGATTTCTTACAAGCGCCACCGCTTTCCGCCGGACACAATCCGCCTGGGCAGTATGGCTCTATTTCCGATTTACGACGAGCCTGCGCGATGTTGACGAGATGTTCGCCGAACGCGGAATCGACGTCACGTACGAGACGGTTCGCTGCTGGACCAACAAGTTCGGCCCGGCGGTCGCCGCCAACATTCGCCGCAAGCGCGGACGTGCCGACAGCGTCTGGCATCTCGATGAAATGGTCGTGCGGATCCCTTATGACGTAAAACCTTAGGTGCGCTGGGTCGCTCTGTTTGTATTGCGAAACCACAGCTTGCTTGTCAGGCATGATCACAAGGCACACTATGGCGATAGCAGTTGCACCGCTGGAGGCGAGGGCGAACTTACAGCGCAAACCTATTTTACAATTGCCGCAGCAGCGCTATCGACGCTTGCGACTTCTGGTGGGCGGCCGGCGCTTGACGTCCGCTTCCGCCCGCGTGTTCTTGCATTCATCCTGTAATGTGGCGGAACAAGGCGGATAAAAGGCTGGAGTCGGCGCGGGCGCCTGCGCTTGCGGTGCAGGTTGCGCGGTCGTCGACGCTGGCGCTGGCGGCATGGGCTCGATGACAACTTGTGCAGGCGCCTGTACAGCCACGCTGGCTTCGGGTGCGGGCGCCGATTGCGCCGCTAGAGAGACTGGCATCAACATCAAGATGACGGCGGAAGCGCTTAGCGCAGGGATGCTTATATTTTTCCTCATTTTCTCCTCCTTCGGGAGCGGGCAAGCGAAATGCCGCCCTTGTAACTCTCATTCCGACAACGTCGCAAGCAGGCGAAAGTTCCGCAGTTGAGGGGAAATTACCATTTGTTTTCACACATCCCGCCCGGTCGAGAGCAGAATGGTGGCAGCATGGCCCAGCTAGTCAGCGCAATAATCACCGTCCTGGGGAACTGTTTCGCGGGCGACTGGTTCATAGTCCATTCTCCACGGGCCGTGCCCTCCGTTCATTTTTCATCGCTACGCGGTGAATGGATCTATTTGGGCCTCAAGTATTAATCCGTGTGGCATTCTGTTACGCGGACTCCATCGTTCGGTGGAGTAACGCGATATGCAAGGTGAAGATGCGGAACGGGTCGAAAGGCTTCTGGAAACACCGGGCCTCTCAGACGCGCTTCAGAGTGAACGATTCAAGCAATTCCTTGACCATGTCCCCGTCGCCATCTTGGTGTCCGAACTGCTGCCCTCCGAGATCATCACCTACGCTAATCTTGAGTTTGAGCGATTGACCGGACACCCCGTGGCCAGCGTCGAGGGCAAGAGCTGGAAGGCGCTGCCAGGCGTGGCTGCAGCCAATCACGATGACAGGCTGCTCAGCGAAGCCGTTGAGGAAGACGATGAATACATTGGCACTTTCAGGATCGATCGTGATGATGGCACAACCGATGTTGATGCATGGTCCAATACAATCGAGAACGACAACGGCACGCCCATATTTCGCCTGGTCGCGTTGGCGTGCGTCGATCAACACCTGAGCGACGAGGATGGGCTCAGGCAGAGCGTGAGGAACAAGGACACGATGCTGCGCGAATTACAGCATCGGGTCAAAAACAACCTTCAAATGATCACTGCGCTGATCAGACTGGAAGCGCGCAATGTCGCTGACGATGAAACGGGAATGCGCTTTGACAGATTGGCCGGCCGTATTCATGCCCTTGCCTTGCTCTATCAGTCATTGTCCGGTGAGGCCCCTGAAGACAGCATTGATTTGGGGGTTTATTTGAGTCAGGTGGCGTCGTCGGTCATGCAAGCGCACGCGACCGAAGGCATCAGGCTTGATCTCAAGGTCGATACCTGGCCGGTTTCTACAAACGTAGCAATGCCTACCGGACTTGTTGTCAACGAGCTACTGACGAATTCTTTAAAATATGCTTTTGTTGGTCGGGATGGTGGAACTATCACGGTTCACAGTCTAATCGACGAGGCAGGTTGTCGCGTCATTATCGCAGATGACGGTGTTGGCTTTCCTGAAGGCACAACCTGGCCAACTCCCGGAAAGCTCGGAGCCGTGATCGCGCAATCACTGCGCCAAAATGCAATGGCGCAGTTTGATGTTGAGTCTTCGTCGGACGCGGGTGTGCGTGTCACGATTTTCTTCGATCGCGCCGATGCAGCCCCAGAGAGCTAACCCTTGGCACTGGTCTCCGTCAGCACATATATCCTAATTTTGAGGTTATCGTTTAAGGAGCCGTCGATCGAGGCAGCCTAAAAGTCCGCTGACGTCAAATTTCAGCCTATGCGATCACTCGGAATTGAGCATGTCTAAGAACCGGAACTTGCTGCTCGGCTAGCCAGCCAATTTCAGTCACCAGCCCTATGTCCGATTTTGCTGATCGCCGCCCAAATGCGGACAGTCCGCTCCCAACCCACTTCCGGTCATTCCTCATCGAAAATGATGCGATCTCCGCTTCCGCTGACATAGCCGCCGGTCAGGGCGTCAAATCCGTTCGTTAGAAGCTGCCATACGTTCATGTGCTTTGGACGACTCCCCGCAGCGCCGGGGGAGACTCCTCGTTCAGATTTCCGTGCGCTCAGCTACACTGCGCGAGCTGACGCATCGGTGGGTCCACCTGCATTATTTCGCCCTTTGCGGGCCAGGCTAAGGTTTGACTACAGTCACCTTGAGGTATTTGGCCGCCATGAGGGTCTCTTCCGATCCCCCCTGATTCTGCGCCTCAAACAACGACAGCAGCTCAGCATGAAGCTGGTCCGCCCTGCGCTCCTTTGCTGCCGCCTCGAACGCGTTCATTGTCGGGCCATAGTATCTCCGGAAGTCGTCAAGCAGCGCTGCGGGAGGCCCGGGAGAGCGGAAACTATACAGCGTCGGCGTGCACGTGATCGCGCCGGGATCGATGCCGGCCGCGCCAAAGCGTTCTTCGACTGTGCTAACAACACCCCAGCCCATGGGGCTGACGAACCCTTCGGGAGGAGGAGGCGTAAAGGCAGCACTGATTTTGAGGATTTGGGCGACCAGCGTCGGATCACCCGGAATCCAGTTGCCCATCACAATGCGTCCGCCTGGTCGCGTAACTCGCACCATCTCGCGCGCGACATCGAACGGACGCGGCGCGAACATTGCACCAAAGATGCTGACGACGAGGTCGAACCGGTCATCCTCGAGTCCATCGAGATTTGAAGCGTCACCTTCGCGGAAGAACAGATTTGAAAGTCCTGCTTCCCTCGCCCGCGCGTTGCCGGCGGCGACCAGATTGGTCGCGATATCGACCCCGAGAACGCGCGCACCCCGCTGCGCTGCAGGAAGCGCAGTCGTTCCGTCGCCACAACCAAGGTCGAGCATCTCGATTTCGGCGGTGATGCCCAGCGTCGCGACAAGCGCGTCGCCCGCCTCACGCATCGATCCCGCGATCCTTGTGAAATCGCCCTTTTCCCAAAGGGCCTTGTTGGGGTTTGCGGATGTTGTCATGATCGGGCTTCCTTCCTGTTCTTGGCGAGAGGGTCGCTCGCCGGGCTGCAGCGATCCGTGCACCACAGGGTCAAGGCTAACCAGTTCAGGAAATGAATCCCGCGACTACAGAAACTGAACTGGCCGCCGCCATTGATCCGGCATAAAGGCTTCCAGTATGTGATGGATCAGGAGGAAGGCATGTCGGCGCGTGGACATCGACAATTCTGCCCGCTGGCAATGGCAGCCGACATCCTGTGCTCGCGCTGGACGATGATGCTTCTGAGCGAACTGCTCAGCGGCACGACGCGCTTCAACGATCTGCGGCGCGGGCTACCGCGCATGTCGCCAGCGCTGTTGTCAAAGCGGCTAAAGGATCTGGAGGCAGCGGGTATTGTTGCACGCGCCAGGTCAAGCGAGGGGTCCGATCTCTTCGAATATTCCCTGACCGACGCGGGTCTTGCGATCGAGCCGATCGTCGATGCGATGGGGGATTGGGGACATCGCTGGGTTACGACCCAGGAAACGCTGGCGCATCTCGACGTGAAACTTCTCATGTGGAACATGCGCCGCAACATCAATCCCGACCCGATGCCCCAACGCCGCAGCATTATTCAGATCATTTACCACGACCTGCCATTAGCGAGCCGCAACTGGTGGCTGATCGTCGACCCTCGCGCAGAGACCGATCTGTGTTCGGTAGATCCGGGCTATGATGTAGATCTTTATATCAACACCAACCTTCGCACGATGACGGAAGTGTGGATGGGCTATGCACCCCTGACGCAAGCGATCAACGAAGATCGGTTGATGCTTGTCGGCGACCGGGCGCTGGAGCACACGTTCCAAACATGGCTGGGTGCTAGCCGTTTTGCGACCATGGAAAAATGCGTGGCCTGAAAGCAGTGAGCGGGTCATCGGAAACGGCCAAAGAGGTACGAAAACATGCCCGGCGGTAGCCCCGAACGCGTCCGCCATTCACTAGCAACAGGACAAAACTCAAAAGCCGTCGTTAGTTTAACATCGGATTTGGGGAGGAATGACAGGAAGCGGAGTATCCGCTTCAGGGCGGCAACAATGGCAAGCCTATCGGAGCATGACAGCTAGGCGGCCTTGGCGATCACGTCCCGCTTGCTGACCGAAAGGTAAGTGACCAGCGCAAGGATCACGACCAGGAACAACGCGCTTGTGCCAACGGTGCCGAGACCAAGGCCTCCATTAGCCTTCGCCTGAGAAAGAAGGTCGCCACAGGAGGCACCAAACGGGCGGGTCAGAACATATGCGATCCAGAATGCCCAGATCGCATTGAGGTTCAGCCAATAGTGCGCTGCCGTGACGGCAGCGATAATGCCTGCGAATATTACGGCAGACGTGGCATAGCCGAGTTGAAGGCCCTCAGCGACGAGGTCGCCTGCAGCCGTGCCCAGTGCAAAGGTAAACAGGATTGCCGTCCAGTAAAACAACTCGCGCCGGGTCGTGAAAATCGAATGGATCGACAAGGTCTTCTCGCTCGCATACCAGCTTGCGAAAGTCGCGATCAGGGCAAGGCTGAAGATCGTCGTGGTGGTGGTCAGAGCGACCCCGAAATTATCAGAGAGGTTGTCGGTGATCAGCGTCCCAAACACGCTTAGAAAAACGACGGCAATCCAGTAGATCGCTGGGACATAGCGCCTCGTCCAGATCTGCACGGCGAGCGCGACAAGCAGCAATACGCCCATCAGGATCGAGGTTTTCGTGAGGCCCAAATGCAAATTGAAATTGAGGAAGTCGGCTGCGGTCTCGCCCACCGTCGTCGCCATGATCTTGATGACCCAAAAGTAGAGCGTAACCTCGGGGACCTTGTTGAGCATCTGGCGGAACGGGTCTCTTGTCGTTGTTTGCATCGAATGATCCAATTAGTAGCTGGAGGGGGTTATCCGGGACAGAGCCGTGCCAGCCGCCGGGGCGAGCACAAGCGTTGCAATCTACGAACTCATGGGCCGTCCAGGCTGCTCGGGATCAGGCCAAAATCTGCTATGTCGGGAAAGGTCATTTCCACGCGAAGCCCAAGGCAATTGTCCGACAGCGAGAGCTGCGCTTCATGGAGCGCAGCAATTGCGGATACGAGCGCCAAGCCGAGCCCCGCGCCGGGAGAGTGCCGACTGGCATCGAGTCGATAAAACCGCCGGAGAACCTTACCGCGCTCATCAATTGGAATCCCGGGGCCATCATCGGCGACGGTCATCACAACACCGCCTTCTGTCTGCTTGACCGACAAGCCGATGTGGCTGCCGGTCGGGGTGTGAACCAGCGCGTTTTCGATCAGGTTGGTGACCGCCTGGGTCAGCAACTCTGCATCACCCCTGACCTTCACGGCAGGCTCAATGTCGGCAGACAGGATATGATGCGCATCTTCGGCGACCGGAACATAGGCATGGAAGACCCGGTCCAGCATTTCGCTCAGATCGACCTCGGAAAAGCGCTGCTTCCCGGCCCCTGCCTCAAGCGCGCTGATCCGCAAAAGTGCGCGGAAAATCGCCAG
>JANLQV010000461.1:0-3295 GCA_031368025.1 Sphingomonadales bacterium
CAGCAAGCGCAAAAAGCGCTTGGGGCGCGATGCCGGCAAATCCAAGTATTCGAGCGGAGCGAGGAACATCGCTGATCGAGAATATCGCATTCGTGGTGATTATCCCGCAACGCCAGAAATGTGACTGCATCAATAACCCATAAGGCTCATCACTTCCTTGCGGCTGCGATGGTCGTCCAAAAAGCAGCCGAGGAGGCGCGACGTCGTCATACCCACACCGGGTGTGCGCACACCCCGTCCGGTCATGCAGCCATGCTGCGCTTCGATTACGACTGCAACGCCATGAGGATCGAGATGATCCCAAATACACTGCGCCACTTGCGCCGTCAGGCGCTCTTGAACCTGCAACCGCCTGGCAAAGCCATGGAGCACGCGCGCCAGCTTCGATATACCGACCACGCGGTCTTTCGGCATATAGGCGATACTCGCCTTTCCGGTGATCGGCGCCATATGATGCTCACAGTGCGACTGGAAGGGTATGTCTTTGAGCAGCACAACTGAATCATAGCCGCCCACCTCTTCGAACGTGCGTGCAAGATAGAGCGAAGGATCTTCGTTGTAGCCCGAGCAATATTCGCGCCAGGCCCGGGCGACGCGCTTCGGCGTGTCAACGAGCCCTTCGCGGGTGGGGTCTTCGCCCGTCCACTCGATCAGAGTTCGAATTGCGGCTTCAACGCGGGGCGGAACATATTCCTTGTTTGATTGCCTGACGTCGATTGAGTCATAATCCGCCATTCATGCCACCTTGAGTTTCCGGAAACGGGCCAAAAAAATGGTGATGATGAAGTTCGTCGCGCTCCACAAGTGAACTTAAGCCCATGTTGACCTGTCGGAATCAGGCCATTGTGAGTCACATTGGGAAGAAGATCGCAACGCGGGAAGGTTACAAAGGTCACACGGAATCGCTGCTTTCACGAATGAACAGATTATCCCTTAAGCGGCGTCGCCCGCAGCTTCCTTTTCCTTGTGGGTATAGACCCGCACCGGTTCCTTGGTTCCAGCGACGACATCCTTGTCGATCATCACTTCGTCGACCCCATCCATCGTCGGCAAGTCAAACATCGTGTCGAGCAGGATGCTTTCCAGAATCGACCGCAGACCGCGGGCGCCGGTTTTGCGTTCGATGCCCTTCTTCGCCACCGAAACCAGAGCGTCCTCGGTGAAGCCGAGCTTCACATCCTCCATCTCGAACAGTTTCTGATACTGTTTGACGAGTGCGTTCTTCGGCTCTTTCAAAATCTTCACGAGCGCATCGACATCGAGGTCCTCGAGCGTCGCGATGACCGGCAGGCGGCCAACGAATTCGGGAATCAGGCCGTATTTCAGAAGATCCTCAGGCTCGCCCTGCCGCAGGATTTCGCCGGTGCGCCGATCGTCCGCGCCCGAGACATGCGCGCCAAAGCCAATCGACTTGCCCTGCAATCGATCAGAGATAATCTTTTCAAGCCCAGAAAATGCGCCGCCGCAGATGAACAGGATGTTGGTCGTATCGACCTGGAGGAATTCCTGCTGCGGATGCTTGCGACCGCCCTGTGGCGGCACACTGGCAACCGTGCCCTCCATCATCTTCAACAGTGCCTGCTGCACGCCTTCGCCCGATACATCGCGCGTGATCGAGGGATTTTCCGCCTTGCGGCTGATCTTGTCGATTTCGTCGATATAGACGATCCCGCGCTGGGCCCGCTCGACATTATAGTCGGAGGCCTGAAGTAGCTTCAGGATGATATTTTCAACATCCTCACCAACATAACCCGCTTCGGTGAGGGTGGTGGCATCGGCCATCGTGAACGGCACATCGAGGATGCGCGCCAATGTCTGGGCGAGCAGGGTCTTTCCGCAGCCGGTTGGCCCGACGAGCAGGATGTTCGACTTGGCCAGCTCGACATCGGCACCCTTGGCACCGTGGTTCAGGCGCTTGTAATGGTTGTGCACCGCCACCGACAGCACGCGCTTGGCCGAACGCTGCCCGATGACATAATCGTCCAGCACGTTGCAGATTTCCTGCGGCGTTGGGACGCCGCCATCTTTCTTGCTGACCAGCGCGGATTTTGTTTCCTCGCGGATAATGTCGTTGCACAGATCAACGCATTCATCGCAGATGAAGACGGTCGGGCCGGCGATGAGTTTGCGCACCTCATGCTGCGATTTACCGCAGAACGAGCAGTAAAGCGTGCTTTTGGTATCGGTACCGCTGAGCTTCGTCATTCAAACCTTCCCCGGAAAACCGGCAAGTCAAGCTATTACCGCCATGTTACAGCCAGAATTCTAACCGGCAATGGCTTAATTGTCGTTTACGCTCTTTGCAAAAAAAGCCGCGAGGCCCCTTGGCATCAGGAGTCTTCGGCAACCGCGGGGCGTTTGTCGAACACTTCGTCGATCAGACCAAAGGTCTTGGCTTCGTCTGCCGTCATGAAATTGTCACGTTCCATGGCCTTTTCGATCATCTCGAGTTCCTTGCCGGTATATTTCGCATAGAGCGTATTCATGCTGGCGCGGATGCGAAGGATCTCTTGCGCCTGGATCGCAATATCGCTTGCTTGCCCCTGCGCGCCGCCCGACGGCTGGTGGATCATGATCCGCGCATTGGTAAGTGCAACACGCATTCCCGGCTCACCCGCAGCCAACAGGAAACTACCCATCGAGGCCGCCTGCCCGACACAGACCGTGCCGACCTTTGGCCGGATATATTGCATTGTATCGTGGATCGCCATGCCCGCCGTCACGACCCCGCCCGGCGAGTTGATATACATCCAGATGTCCTTTTTCGGGTTTTCCGATTCAAGGAACAGCAGCTGGGCGGTAATCACCGAGGCCATATTGTCCTCGACGCCGCCCGTCACGAATATGATCCGTTCACGCAGCAATCGCGAAAAAATGTCAAAACTGCGTTCGCCACGGTTCGACTGTTCAATAACGATGGGGATCAGGGAATCTAACGGATGCATGAAAAATCCTTGGATGAATTGAACCGCCTATATCTGGCCTTGTTACCCGATGTTCAAGCCCTTCGACTTGCGTGCGTCGAGGGGCGCAGCTAGTCGGAGGGAAGAATGAGAAAAGGAACGCACATATGAATGCATTGGGCACCAGCCTTCCCGGCGTTTTCGCAGAAGAGGAAGAGGACGAACGCCCAAATCCCAGCGGCTTGTTGATGAGCAAGTTTCTCGAGGCCCGGACTGTCCTCATTTTTGGCGGTATTGACCAGAAACTTGCCCAGCTCGTGACGACGCAGCTGCTGTATCTGGATCATGTGAGCCATGACCCGATAAAGATTTTCATCAATTCGCCCGGCGGC
>JANLQV010000017.1:0-5865 GCA_031368025.1 Sphingomonadales bacterium
TCAGAATACCGCCGCGTGGCATCGCGTCGCGGGCATTGACAGCAAGATTGACGATGACCTGTTCAAGCTGCCCGGGATCGGCGCGCACTGCGCCCAGATTGCGGCCATGCTTAACCGTCAGCGTAACAGTTTCACCTAACAAGCGTTTCAAAAGATTGGATATTTCCGAAACGATATCGGGAAGCTGGAGGATCTGCGGACGCAATGTCTGCTGTCGCGAAAAGGCCAGCAATTGCCGCGTAAGCCCGGCGGCGCGGTTGGAATTGTTCCGGATCTGCTGGATATCGTCATAGTCGCTATCGCCTGGCGTGTGGCGCATCAACATCAGATCACAATGGCCGAGGATCCCGGTCAGGATATTGTTGAAATCGTGCGCCACGCCGCCGGCAAGCTGGCCGACCGCCTGCATCTTGGTCGCCTGTGCGACTTGCTTTTTGAGCCGCGATTCCTCGCTATTATCCTTGATCGAGAGCAGAACTGCGGCATCGCCGAGCCCGCGTGCGCCAGCAATTGTGAGCGCTACCGGCTCTTCGGGCTGATCGCGAAGGCGCACCGCAATGTCACCCGTCATCGCTTGTCCGGTCGCGAAACGGCGCACCGAATCCGCCACTGCCGCCTTATCCTCGCGCACCACCAGATCGCCGGGATAGATCGGCTTGGAATTGGGCGGCAGCCCGACAGCCCGGCAAAACGCATCATTCAGGAAAAGGAAGCGGCCATCGCGGTCTGCCAGCGCCAGGCCCAGCGGCAATATTCCCAATAATGACTGGATATGGGCAATGCCGCCGCCCTGCCCTGATCCATTGGGATCGCTATCGTCGTCGAGCAATATGATCAGGGTTGGCGAATCCGGATTATCGGCCTCAAGCGGGATTTGAAGCAGCCGCAGGGGGACACCGGCAAGCCCTTCCTGCACGAACCGGATTGCACCATTGGCATCGGTTTCAAGCAGAGTGACAAAATCCCGGCCTTCGACTGTCATATCTGCCCGCCCGATCGAACGGAGCGCGAAACTGCGGCTGGCGCTGCGCACCCGTCCTTCCGGGCCGATCAGCACGGCCATCATGCCCGCCTCTCCGATGCGCAAGCCAGCAGGGCCTTCGATCAGCCTTTTCGCCTCGACTGCCAGATCGACCATGTTAGCGGCGGTGAAACGCCAGATCAGATGATCTTCGTTGCGACCGCCGCGCAGGACTTCGGCATCGAACGTCATCAAATCGCGCCGCAATCCCCTGACGCTGCTCCGCCCGTCGCGCCATGCAACCCGCCCGGCTGTCGTCAACGCGGCAATATCGGCTTCGCTCAGCCCCAGCGCCGGTGGAGCAGATGGCCCGCCGAACCAGCTTTCGTGGAGCGGATTGGCGCACACCAGACGACCCACGCGATCCGTGACGGCAACCGCCACGTCCCCATTGTCCGCTGCTTCACGCACAAGCGCCCAGTCAAAATCAACGCGGGCTACAGCCATTGGCGGGTAAAGCGTGCGCGCAACCTGAAGGAGTGCCGCCAGGATCAGTGTGGTCGCGGCAAAGCCCGATGCCAGCAACCCGTCGCCAGAGCCCCAGAACACCAATGCGGCAGATCCCACCGCTGCAAACAGGACGGCAAACAACAAGGTCCGGTCGGTTGTGCCGGACAACAAGTTCAAACGCGGCGGCGGGGCGGTGGCGTTATCCTGAGCAGAATCCGCCATCATCCGGGTCGCGCGCGCTTGGCGCTGCGTGCGCGCCATTTGCGGCCAATATTCCACCGCCAACCAAATGATGCGATCAGATAACCGGCAGACGCGATGATGACAGCCATCACCAGCGTTCCCAGCGCCAGCGGGCCCGATTTCGCCAGGAGCCACGCCGCCCAGTGAGTCGCCTGCCCCGTCGCTTCATGCGCGGCCTGTGGCATCGGTGACATGGCGTCGAGCCGGAGCAGCGCCGTTCCAACGAGATAAGCGGCATAATAGAAAGGCGGGATCGTAAACGGATTGATCAGCCAGGTAACGCCCGCCGCGATCACCAGATTGGCGCGCGTCGGGACGGCCGCGAGTGCCGCCACCATTGTATGCGCGACGGGGATGATCGGTGCGATCAAAAGGCCAACCGCGACGGCGCGCGGTACCGAACGCCGATTCATCCGCCATAGATCGGGTCTCAGCAAATGGCGCGCGAACGGGCGCGTCCAGCGGTTTTCTGCAATCCAGTCACGCGTCGGCAGACTATTCTTGAAACGGGCAATCAGGCCACTCATCCTCGATCCTTTAACAGGCGTGCGGCCTCACGCTTCCAGTCTTGTTCCTTGATATGCTCACGCTTGTCATGCGCCTTTCGGCCCTTGGCAATTGCCAGTTCGACCTTGGCGCGACCGCGGGCGTTGAAATAGATGCACAGCGGCACCAATGTCATCCCCTGTCGGGCCACTGCGGCCTGCATCTTGTTGATCTCCCGTTCGTGCAGCAGCAGTTTGCGCGCGCGCTTCGGCTCATGATTGTGGCGATTGCCGTGGCTGAATTCGGGGATATTGGAATTGACCAGCCAGACCTGACGATCCTTCACTTCGGCATAGCTCTCCGCAATAGAGCCCTCCCCAAAGCGAAGCGCCTTGACCTCTGTGCCGGTCAGCGCAATGCCCGCCTCATAGGTCTGGTCGATGGCAAAGTCGAACCGTGCGCGCCGGTTCTCGGCGACGACCTTGACCTTGTCACTGCTCGGGCGGGGGCGTGCCATCAGATGAGTCCCGCAGCCTCCAGCGCCGTGTCCACTGCCTTGCGAGCAATCTCTGAAGGCGCAGTCATGGGAAGGCGAAGCGCGCCAGGCATCCAGTTTGCGACACGGGTCAACGCGTATTTGGTCGGCCCGGGCGATGCATCGGCAAACAAGGCGCCATGAAGCGCATGCAGCCGGTCATCAAGCGCGCGGGCCCGCACGAAATCGCCCGCCTGACATGCCTTCTGCACATCCGCACAAAGCCGTGGCGCGACATTGGCCGTCACCGAAATGCAGCCGACGCCACCCGCACCGTTGAACGCCACGGCCATATCGTCATTTCCGGACAACTGGCAGAAATCCGGGCCACAGCCGATCCTGTGGGTCGATACCCGCGCCAGATTGCCGCTGGCATCCTTGATGCCGACAATCGAAGGAATTTTTGCAAGCCGGATCAAGGTATCGGGATGGATGTCGGTTACTGTCCGCCCCGGCACATTATAGACGATGATCGGCAAGTCACTGTGTTCGGCGAGGTGGGCATAATGGGCATAAATGCCGTCCTGATTTGGTCGGTTATAATAGGGCACAACGACCAGAGCGGCGGCGGCGCCAGCGTTTTTCGAAAATTCCATATGCCGCACCGCTGTGGCGGTATCGTTCGAACCGCAACCGGCAATGATTGGAACCCGGCCATTTGCTTGCTCGATGCACAATTCGATAACCCGATAATGCTCGTCATAAGACAATGTCGCGCTCTCACCGGTTGTCCCGCACGGCACCAGCGCGCTCGATCCATTGTCGATTTGCCAGTCGACAAAGCGCCTGAAAGCCTCCTCGTCGATCAATCCATCGCGAAAAGGAGTCACCAGAGCGGGAATTGACCCCGAAAACATACGACTAGTCCTTCAATTCGTAACCATCTTCGGGCATACTGCCCATATGACGTTCAATATTCATTCGAAGCGGCCAGATAGGGGCGCGCACCCCACCCTGTCCAGCTTTGCAAAACGCTTTGTCGCGTCAATCCTGCTCGTGGGCACTGCGTTTGCGCCTGTGATGGCCTTCTCGCAAACTGCGCAAATAGCAATGCTGCCAATGGCTCAGCCCGTCCGGTCAGCCGATCCCATCGCAAACGCGGTTTCGGAATGGCGCGCGCTCAGCCTGTCGGACAATTATTCCTTCTCCAGTTATGCCAACTTCCTCGTCAATCATCCCGGATTTCCCGGCACGGCGACGATGCGGACGAACGCGGAAAAAATGCTCCGTCCGGCTGGGGAATCTGATGATCAGGTCATTGCCTTTTTCCGTCGTTATCCTCCGCTTACGGCAACGGCCAATCTGCGTTTTGCCGAAGCGCTTTCAGCCCGGGGTTATCGGGATGAAGCGCGCATGGCTGCCCATGAGGCGTGGATCGCCGGTTCGCTTACCCCCGAAGATGAGGCACGGATTCTCTCGACCTTTGTCGACGCCATTCGTCCCGGCGATCAGGACGCGCGGATGGACCGCTTGCTTTGGGATCGCATGACAACCGCCGCTGCCCGCCAGCTAACGTTGGCAAGTCCCCAGAAGCGTGCAATATTCGAAGCGCGCCTCGCGATGCTGACCAAGGCCCCGGACGCAGCGGCAAAGTCGGCACTGGTGTTGGACAGCGCAAGGAATGATGCCGGCTTCCTTGCTGACCGCAACTGGTGGCAACGCAATACCGGACAGTTGATTGCATCGCGCGAGTTGTTGGCCGCACCGCATTCGCTCACCCGCCCGCCGCTTGATCCGGGCAAATGGCTCGATACGCTGTATGTAGCGGCCAAGGCTGCGAACAATGATCGCCAATATGCCACCGCCTACAATATCGCCCGACAGGTCGGGGATGCCTATGCTCCTGGCACGATCGTCAGCGACCGGCCATTTTCGGAGCGCGATACCTATACTGATCTCGCCTGGATCGGCGCTCAAGCTGCGATAGGCCAATTGGGGCGCCCGCAGGATGCGATCGCCCTGTTCAATCTGTATGCGAATGCGGCAAAATCAGCGCAGACGCGGTCGAAAGGGCTCTATTGGGCGGGTCGTGCAGCCGAAGCGGCGGGTCAAAAGGGATTGGCGACCAGCTTCTACACGGCTGCCGGAGAATATTTCGATCAGTTTCACGGACAGCTCGCCCTGGAACGCATTGGCCGCCCGGTCGCACCTTCGGCGACCAGCCGGATCATCGAAATTTCGGCAGCGCAGCGTGCAGCGTTTGAAAATTCGCCGCTGGTGCTGGCGGCCAAATTCCTTGGATCACAAGGACAATGGCTGGAACAGACCAAATTTATCCGCGCAATAGCGGCCAACGCGAATACCGATCTGGATTCGGTGCTGGCAACCGAACTGGCCCTCAAGATCAACCGCCCTGACCTTGCGGTCATGATCGGCCGCAATGCCCGCTCGGCAGGTTTGGGCGATTATCTCCGGACCGCTTTTCCGCAGGTGCAGGTTCCCGATGACATTGCGGGAAGCTGGACCATGATTCATGCCATCGCGCGGCAGGAAAGCCAGTTCGATCGCCAGATCGTCAGCCACGCCGGCGCGCGCGGCCTGATGCAGTTGATGCCCGGCACCGCGCGCGAGACGGCGCCCGTCGCAGGCCTGAACTATGATCCTGGCGCTCTGTATGACACGACCTACAATGTCCGGCTGGGATCAACCTATTTCGGGCAGATGATGGATCGTTACGCGGGCAGCTATGTTCTGGCCGTGGCCGCCTACAATGCGGGCCCCGGTAACGTCGATCGCTGGTTGCGGACCGTCGGCGATCCGCGATCGGGGGTCGATGTGCTGACATGGATAGAAGCCATACCACTCTCCGAAACACGCAATTATGTTCAGCGCGTGCTGGAGAATGCGGTGGTTTATGACCTGCTGAACCCGCGTCGCGCCAATATCAGGAGCGCGACACCGCTTTCGGCCTATCTCGGCAAATCGCAGCCCGGCTAGACTCTGCTTCACTCGAACTGAATCAGTCCTGCAGTGAAAGCGGAACAGAGTCTCGTCAGCCGAAGACGGTATTCTTTTTCTCAACCGTCCAGCTCTGTCCCTTTTCAATAAGGGCCTGAAGATCGGCAATTTTGCCCGATCCGGATTCCTCGTCTTTCATGAGAAGGGTCTGATCGAAGGTCGGGCGCGGATC
>JANLQV010000055.1:0-3756 GCA_031368025.1 Sphingomonadales bacterium
CCAGATCCCGACCCGGCCTTCCGCGCGCCATGCTTCGAGGCCCAGCGCGGCAAGCGCATCGATCACCCATCCCTCAAGCGAATGCACGAAACAGCGGACATCGCGCCCCCGCTCGGCGAGGCTCAGCATTACGTAGCCGACTCTCTGTCCTGGCCCGTGATAGGTGTAACGCCCACCACGCCCTGCGGCGTAAACCGGAAAGCGTGGAGCGAGAAGCTCTGCAGGATCGGCGCTGGTGCCACTGGTGTAAAGCGGAGGATGCTCAAGAAGCCAGATCTGCTCGCGGGCAGTTCCGCTCGCAATGCCAGCAGCGCGGGCTTCCATCGCGGCGAATGCCTCGGGCCAGGGGGTCAGGCCGGGAGTGATTGTCCATTCGGGAGGCATCGAATCGCTCATAGTGTCTCGTGGAGCCGTCGCGGTCGGCGATCAAGTGGCTCTTGCCAGTGCGGGGGGAAACCGGCATCTGGCAGCGATGAACAAGCTTTCCTATGATGCAGCCTGGGCCGACCTCGTGGCTATGGCGCGAACCAACGCCAGCGTTCTAGCCATTGTCGCTGCCACCTTCCTGTTTCTTCCCAACTTTGCACAACTGCTGCTCGCTCCGCCGCCGGAAATTCGGTCGCTGGACTGGAACGGGGTCCGGCAGATGGAGGAATACTTCAGAAACAACGGGTTGACCTTGATCCTCTGCAATCTCCCGGTCTGGCTCGGATCGGCCGGGATATTGGCGCTTTTGCTCGATCCGCGTCGGTTAACCGTGGGCGAGGCACTGATCAGCGGCATGCGGCTGCTACCGGGCGTGATCGTCCTGAATTGGCTGACCCAGTTTTTGACACTGGTGGGACTATTCCTGCTGATCGTTCCGGGCGTCTATCTGATCGGCCGGCTGATGCTGGCCGCGCCGGCCCAGATGGCCGAACGCGTTGGCAATCCGGTCACGGCGATCCAGCGCTCCTTTGCGCTGACCGGGCGGAACGGCTGGCGCATTGCCGGTCTGGTGCTGCTGATTGCCGTGGTTGCGACGATTGCCGGGGCGGCAATCAATGCCGTGATCGGGATCGCAGTGAACCTGGTCTTGCCCAAGATCGCAATCGGCATCGCCTTGGCCATACTGAAATCGGCAATCGGTGCCGTGACCGCCTTGCTGATGCTGTTATTGGGAGCCGCTCTCTACCGACAGCTTGCACCGGCTGGTTAGCTCCAGGTCGCGAGTGGCGGCAGGCTCATCAGGATCGCGTCAATATTCCCGCCGGTCTTGAGGCCGAACAGCGTCCCGCGGTCATAGACAAGATTGAACTCGGCATAGCGCCCGCGCCACTCAAGCTGCGCCGCGCGATCCGCCTCGGTGAAGGCCAAGCTCATCCGCCGCCGGACGATTGCTGGAAAGATATCGAGAAAGGCCTCCCCCACGTCGCGGGTGAAGGCGAAATTGGCATCGAAATCACCTTCGAGATGATCGTAGAAAATTCCACCGACGCCGCGATGCACGCCGCGATGCGGAATCCAGAAATAATCGTCTGCCCATTTCTTGAAGCGATTATAATAATCATCGCCATGCCGGTCGCACGCCGATTTTAGCCGCGCATGAAAATCGTCCGTGTCCTCTTTATAGGGAAGCGGCGGATTGAGATCGGCCCCACCGCCGAACCAGCGTTTCTGGGTCACGAGGAAGCGGGTGTTCATGTGGACGGCGGGAACGTGCGGATTCGCCATGTGCGCAACCAGGCTGATCCCGGTCGCAAAAAAGCTGGGGTCTTCGCCTGCCCCGTGAATGGTTTTGGCGAATTCGCCCGAGAATGCGCCGCCAACGGTCGAAACATTGACCCCGACCTTTTCGAACACTTTGCCCTTCATCACGCCCTGGACACCGCCGCCGCCGCTCGCTTCGGGATCATTATCCCGATCCCATGGCGTATAGGCGAAGCGGGCATTGCTCCCCATCTCTTGCTCAATCGCTTCGAACGCGGCGCAAATCCGGTCGCGCAGACTTTCGAACCATATCCGGGCTGCGGCCTGTTGGTCATCAAGCTGGATCATGCGGGTAGTTTTCCTGTCTGGCGGAGCGCTTCGGCGAGCGCGATGCCCGTCGCGACCGAGATGTTCAAGGACCTTACCGCTGGATTGAGCGGAATCCGGATGTGCGCGGCGCATTGGTCGCGCACGCTATCTGGGACGCCTGCGCTTTCCTGACCCATCAGCAGAATGTCATCCTCCTCGAACGTGAAATCAGTGAGTCGGGTCTGTGCCTTGCTCGAAAGGAGAATCAGGCGCGCTGTGGCTTTGGCAGTGAAGCTGTTCCAATCGGAGTGGCGGACAATCTCGGCATGATCGATATAATCCATGCCCGCGCGTTTCATCCGCGCGTCGGAAAAGACAAAGCCGCAGGGCTCGATGATGTCCACACCAACGGAAAAACAGGCGGCAATACGCAGGATGGCGCCGACATTGCCGGGAATTTCGGGTTGATAAAGCGCAATCCGCATCGCTCCTGCATAGGGGAGTGCAGATAATGTGCACAAGGACTACAAATTGGCTGTTTGCAACTTTGGAGCAAGCCGCTATTGGCCTCGCCATCCCTCCATAAACGGTCGATTGGGGGTTCGCGGCGCTATCGGTTCATGCGATGGAAGCTGCGATCAGAAGCGTGGAACAAAGGGCAGATTTTCTCATGGCAGCGGTCGAAACGGATCCATCAGCCGATGCGGGGATTGAAGACGGCGTCCGGCGCCGGGACTTCATCAATGTCGCCGCGATCAGCTTTGCGGGCATAGGCGCGGCAGCAATTGTATTGCCGCTGATCAACCAGATGAACCCGTCAGCCGACGTGCTGGCGCTGGCCTCGATCGAAGTCGATCTTTCGGCGATCCAGCCCGGACAGGCAGTCAAGACCAGTTGGCGCAAGCAACCGATCTTCCTGCGCAATCTGACGCCTGCTGAAATCGATGCAGCGAACAAGGTTGATGTTTCCAGCCTGCGCGATCCGCAAACGCTCGCCGAACGGACCAAGGTCGGCAAGGAACACTGGCTGATCACGCTTGGCGTCTGCACGCATCTTGGCTGCGTGCCGCTCGGCGCTGCCGAAGGCGAGGTCCGAGGAGATTTCGGCGGCTATTTCTGCCCGTGCCACGGTTCGCACTATGATACCGCGGCGCGCGTCCGCAAAGGCCCGGCCCCGAAAAACTTGGTGGTGCCGAACTATGCGTTCACATCAGACACTGTCGTCCAGATCGGTTGAGGATAGAATAATATGAGCTTCCCCTGGGCAAAAAACTACGTGCCGACCCATCCCTTCATGCAGTGGATGGATGAAAAGCTTCCGCTTCCGCGGATGGTGTACAATGCAACCGGCGCAGGTTATCCCGTGCCGCGCAATTTGAACTACTTCTGGAATTTCGGCGTCCTTGCGGGCGCCGCGCTCATGATCCAGATCGTCACCGGCATCGTCCTTGCGATGCACTATGCCGCGAACGGCGCGATTGCGTTTGATTCGGTCGAACATATTATGCGCGACGTCAACTCAGGCTGGTTCCTGCGTTATGCGCACGCCAATGGCGCAACAATGTTCTTTGTCGTGGTTTACGTTCATATCTTCCGCGGCCTCTATTTCGGCTCCTACAAGGCGCCGCGAGAAATGGTCTGGCTACTGGGCGTCGTGATTTTCCTTCTGATGATGGCCACGGCATTCATGGGTTATGTGCTTGTCTGGGGGCAGATGAGTTTCTGGGGTGCTCAGGTCATCACCGGATTCTTTTCGGC
>JANLQV010000070.1:0-3946 GCA_031368025.1 Sphingomonadales bacterium
TGCTGGTGGATTGTCGATTATAACCGCCAGTCACTTGATGCGACGACGGCTGACCGAATGTTTGGCCGCTTTGACGATATTTTTGAAACCTGTGGCTGGCGTGTCCTCACACTCAAAAATGGCAAGAGGCAGAAGCAGGCATTTGCTCGTCCCGGCGGCAAGCCAATCGAAGAATGGATAGACAATTGCCCCAACGCCGAATTCGCAGCGCTGACCTATCAAGGTGGCGCGGCATGGCGGGAGCGTCTCGTCGCCGACCTTGGAAATCTGCCCGATACCGCAGAACTGATCGCCAGTTTTGCCGATGATGACCTTGCCAGTTTGATGACAAACCTTGGCGGGCATTGCATCGAGACTCTTCTCGAAGCCTTTGCGGACGCCGATGACGACAAACCAACACTCTTTATTGCCTATACCGTGAAGGGCTTTGGCCTGCCCTTTGCGGGGCACAAGGACAATCATGCCGGACTGATGAATCCGACCCAGATCGATGCGTTGCGCGCCAAGCTCAATATTGAGCCGGGGGACGAATGGTCACCCTTTGGAGGCCTTGGCAACAACGCCGCAAAGGCCTCAAGGGATTTTGTTGACGGGTCTGCGCTCGCCAAACTGCGAAGCCCTGCCCCGATCGCTCCGTTGCCGATGCCTGAGCAGCTATACATTCCAGACGATACAGAACAGTCAACCCAGGCAGCCTTTGGGCGCATCCTCCTTGAACTGTCCAAATCCGGTCATCCTTTGGCTGACCGCATTGTGACGACATCGCCCGACGTAACCGTTTCAACCAATCTGGGTGCCTTCGTCAATCAACGCGGCCTGTTCCGGCGCGGCGAACTCAAAGATGTCTTTCATGCCGCCAAAATTCCTTCGGCCCAGCGATGGGCCGGGAGCAATGCTGGACAGCATATCGAACTAGGTATTGCCGAGAATAACCTGTTCCTGTTGCTCGCGGCATTGGGGCTGTCAGGTCCGTTGTTTGGAACAAAGCTGATGCCAATTGGCACGGTCTACGATCCATTCGTCGCCCGTGGCCTCGATGCCCTGAACTATGCCTGCTATCAGGACGCCCGATTTCTGCTCATCGGAACACCTTCCGGGGTTACGCTCGGGCCAGAAGGTGGGGCCCATCAATCCATCAACCCTCCCCTGATCGGGATGGGTCAACCGGGATTGACCTATTTCGAACCAGCATTTGCCGACGAGCTTGCGATCATCATGCTCTGGGCATTTGCACATATCGATGCGGATGACGGTGGTTCAGTTTACTTGCGCCTGACCACACGGGTCATCCCGCAGCCGGTCCGCGAGGACAATTCCTGGCAGGGCGACGCCGTCAATGGCGCCTATTGGATCAAGCCGCCGGCCAATGGCGCCAAGGCCGCACTGATCTATTGCGGCGCGATTGCGCCCGAAGCGCTCAAGGCATGGGAGCTGCTCGTTGACGATCTTCCCGGCATCGGGTTGCTGGCCGTCACGTCGCCGGATCTGCTGCATCGCGGTTGGATGGCGCAAAGATCCGCCCGCTGGAAAAACAATTCCGTTGAACCCAGTCATATCGAAATGCTTTTGTCATCACTGGACGCGCAGGCTGGCTTGATCACGATCATAGACGGATCACCGGCCGCCTTGTCATGGATCGGCAGTGTCAGAGGTATGCGGCTTTCTCCGCTCGGCACAGAAGCCTTCGGGCAGACCGGAGACTTGCCGGATACGTATCGCTTGCACCGGCTCGATAGCGATGCAATTCTGGACGCAGCGGCCGAACTATTCCTATAGTTCGATTGGATTCCAACCCGCCTGCGTCCGCCAGTCAGCTGCAAGGTTGTCGAAGCGCGACAAACCCAGTTTGCCGATTTCTGCAAATGAACACGTTCCAACGAGCACAAGATCGCGGATCGCATGTCCGGACGCCGGCTACAGTCCGAAGCCGACGCCCGACATAGTGGCAACCACAACATTGTCAGGGCTGGTCAGTCGATCAATGATTGGCCGCCCGTCGGGCGTGTTTTCAACAATGCCAGCCCAGCTACGGATGACATTGAGATGTGCCGCCTTGGGCAGAAGTTCCGCAACCCGTCTTGCAAGATTGCGCGTGAGCGGTGTTGCGGGGCGAGCTACTGGGCCGTTTGCACCCACGTCGATCCATTCGTGCGGTCCGCCACCATAGGCCAGGTTGCCCCGCAGGGTCTGCCGACCGTAGAGCCCGTTTCCATCGACCCCACCAAGCGGCATGATCGGGGCCGGTTCGGTGACGATCATTTCCGCGCGGGCCGCGGCAAGGGGAACATCAACGCCCAAAGGTGCCAGCAGCATGCCCGTTTGCGGCCCCGCAGCCACAACCACGGCATCGCAGCCAAAACGTGCAGTTGCGGTCTTGACGACGACGATCTTGCCACCCACCGTCTCAAAGCCAGTAACCTGACTATGCTGGATGATCCGGCCGCCAAGGTCCTGCAAGGCCCAGGCATAGGCCTGAACCGTGCGTTGCGGGTTGGCGTGGCCGCCAAAGCGGAAATGAATGCCGCCTACGCAATTGTCGCCCGCAAGTGGCACGGCGTCTTGCGCCTGCTTCGCGTCGAGGTGATCAACGCGATAGCCCATCTCTCCACACATCGTCGCGATATAGCGATATTGCTGGAGTTGCTGTTCGGTAACCGCGATAATGATCCGCTCGCGCTGATGCTCAGTGGGATAGCCAAGCAGCGCGTCCATCTGCGGCCACATCCTTTGCTCTTCATCGAACAGGGGGCTTTGATAATGCGATGCTCCGCCGCCATTGCGGCCCGATGCTTCCCAACCGACTATTCCCTTATCGAGAACGATCACATCGGTCCCCGATCGCGCTAACCACCACGCGGCACTCAGACCGGTAACGCCGCCGCCGATGACGATAACAGGGGCACCGCTCACAGGCTCATATTCCCGCCGATCGTATCCTGATGTTCGGCTTCGCGTGGCGTTCCGATATCGCGATAGGGAACCCATTGTGTCGGAATGCCGAACCAGACATCCCAGCCATTTCGCATATCGTCGGCTTCGTCCCAATCGGCCAAAACTTTGAGCGGCAGCGGGCGAACCGGCGCACGGTGGCTGGCGAGCGGAATCGAGCCGAAAGGCGTACCAGCCTCAATCGCCAGCAGCATCGCGATCTGGTCACGGCAGCGGCGCCCCTGGCACACGCCCATCCCGGCCCGGGTCAGACGCTTGATCTGATCCTGATTGGCCGGACCATCGACCAGCAGTGTTTTCAATGACCGCGCCGCCATTGGAGATGGTCGTTCCAGGTAATTCGGCGGCTGCACCCCGATCAGAGCAGCGCGTGTAACTTCTTCACACTGGCAGATGATCGTGTCTGGAGCACTCGCGTTGGCCAATGCACGCATCCAGTCCATACGATAAGCGACATGATCGAAACCTGAAGCCGCAAGGCCGGCACAATCGCCAACAACCGATACCATGTCATCGTTGCCCGATGGCACATAACCGCCACGCTCATGGTCAAGAAAGAGCGGGCTGCCCATTGCATCAACCAGCTCGATCGACGGCACGAGGCCAATGGCGGCGCAGATTGTATCGCATTTGAACTGTTCGCCCGACGAAAGAAACGCACCCTCGACTCCGTCGATCCCGCCTGATGCCGATGCGATCGTCTGTCCACAGCGAATCCGTATTCCGGCCTGTTCCACTGCGGCTGAAAGATCGACTCTACCCTGACATGAACCCCGCACTTCGACCAAGGCTGCCACCTCGATACCGCGCCCATGCGCAAGAAGTGCAGTCTCCAGTGCAAGATCGTGAGAACCCAGAATGAGTATCCGACGTCCGGCAAAAGCATCGTAGCGCGTAAGCAGCATCTGCAGGGCCGCAGCCCCCATCACACACGGCTGATTCCAGCCGTGAAATGGCATTGCCAGATCGCGCGCGCCGGTCGCGAGCACCAGCCGTC
>JANLQV010000094.1:0-1571 GCA_031368025.1 Sphingomonadales bacterium
CGCTGGTGCCCGCAAAATAGCATTGCGAATCACCGCGCCGGTGATGTGACTCCCAACCTTCATCCAGTTGCGATTAGAGCTTGGCATCGTTTTTGCCCATGCTCCCAAATCTTCATCGCCTTGACCCGTCTCGACCGCTGCCCAGCTTGACAAATCCGCGCCCAAGCGCCAAGCGCAGCGCGTTCGCTGGGCAGTGTGCCCCGCCTGATTCCCCGGAAACACAAACCATATGAACTTTGCCGATCTCGGCCTTTCCGATCAATTGCTCCGCGCCGTCACCGAGGCGGGGTATGACACGCCCACGCCGATCCAGGCCGCCGCGATCCCTGCCGTCCTGATGATGCGTGACCTGATCGGTATTGCGCAGACCGGCACCGGCAAGACGGCGAGCTTCGTCCTGCCGATGATCGACATATTGGCCGAAGGGCGCAGCCGCGCGCGGATGCCGCGTTCGCTGATCCTTGAGCCGACGCGCGAACTGGCCGCGCAGGTCGCCGAGAATTTCGAGAAATACGGCAAGTATCACAAGCTCTCAATGGCGCTGTTGATCGGTGGCGTGTCGATGGGCGACCAGCAAAAGGCACTTGAAAAAGGCGTCGATGTGCTGATCGCGACGCCGGGCCGGTTGATGGACTTGTTTGAGCGTGGCAAAATATTGCTGACCGGATGTTCGCTGCTCGTGATCGATGAGGCAGACCGGATGCTCGATATGGGGTTCATCCCCGACATCGAGAATATCTGCACCAAGCTGCCCGCCACCCGGCAGACTTTACTCTTTTCTGCGACAATGCCGCCGCCGATCAAGAAGCTGGCGGACAAGTTTCTTTCGAACCCCAAATCGGTCGAAGTGGCACGGCCCGCTTCGGCCAATATCAATATCACCCAATGGCTGGTGGAAACCGATACGCGCAAGAAGAAGGATACGCTGCGCGACCTCCTGCGGCGTGAGGATGTCACGACCGCAATCATCTTCTGCAACCGCAAGACCACGGTGCGCGATCTCGCGACCAGCCTGAAACGCGACGGCTTTTCGGCCGGCGAAATTCACGGCGACATGGAGCAGCGCGACCGGATTGCCATGCTCGACAATTTCAAGGACGGGAGGATCAATATCCTCGTCGCCTCTGACGTTGCCGCGCGCGGGCTTGATGTGAAGGGCGTCAGCCACGTCTTCAACTATGATGCGCCCTGGCATCCCGACGATTATATCCACCGCATCGGCCGCACCGGTCGCGCGGGCGCGACGGGCGTGGCCTATACGCTCGTCACCAAGGAAGATGCCGAAGCAATCGACGGCATCGAAAAGCTGACCGGGCTCAAGATCGAACGGATGGGCAAAGGCGCTCCAGCAGAAAAGACCGCTCCTGTCGCAAAAACCGAAGCCAAGCAGGAAGCAAGGGAACCGCGGACGCCGCGTGAACCAAGGCCTCCGCGCGAAACACGCGAGCCGAGAGAGGCCCGGCCACCACGAGATCCCAAACCTGAAGCCAAGGCCATGCCGCGTCGTCCTGCCGCTGCACCGGTTGATGACGGCGACGAGGGCCGTTGGAACGGACCCGTCCCCGGCTTTT
>JANLQV010000181.1:0-9350 GCA_031368025.1 Sphingomonadales bacterium
GTTAGCGAGAGTTTGTCTGGAATGACGTCGATCACATTATGTGTGAAGAAAGCGTAAGTCCGGCTTTTCTGCCGGAAATCGGCGCGGGTCACGCCAGTTCCAGCGAGCGGGCGGGCGTTGAGCAGGCCGGGCAGACTGGAAAATGCTCCCGCAAATGGGCCGAAGAGCGAGGGCAGGAAACGATCGGCATCTGAGCCGAACTGCGGATTGTCAGCCGTTCTTATCTTTTCGTCGGAATAATAGCCGCCGACCAGCCAGTCGATCCGATCGAACAGCTTGCCCTGGAAGCGGAGTTCTTGCGTAAAGAGATTAACCCCGCGTTGGAGCGCCGTCCGGTGGAGCAAGTCGAGCCTCTCAAAGTCAAAGTCCTGGCCCTGCCGGTTCTTGAATTTGCGATAGGCAGTAATCGCGGTCAGCTTTGTGCCGCCCAGATCCCAGTTGAGTTCGCCCGAAAAGCCATAGTCAGTACCTTTCGAGATATAGTTGAAACCCGGGCTCGTCGAAACGCGCCGGTTGAAGGGTGTTCCGGCGTTGATGTTGGCACCCTGGTTGTTGAGGTTGATCAGCGCCGTATTTGGTGAAAACACGAGATTTCCCTGTGCATCGCGAGTAATATTGCGCGTCGGCCCGAGATAGGGTGCCGCACAGCAGATTTCGTCGCGGTGCGAATAATCACCGATCAGGCGGAGGCTGACGTCGCTGTTCGGCTGGAACAAGATCTGCCCGCGGAGCAGGTAGCGGTCGCGGTCGTTCGAATCCTTTTCGCCGGGCGTGGTGTTTTTGGTAAAGCCGTCGCGCTTTTGGTAGACCGCGTCGAGCTTCGCCGCGATCGTCTCGGTCAGGCCGCCGGTCGCCGAGCCGTCAACGCGGTAATAGTCATAGTTGCCATATGTCGCCGAACCTTTGACCTGCGGGTCAAAGCTTGGTCCTTTCGTCACGACGTTGATAAGACCAGCGGTTGAATTTTTGCCGAACAAAGTACCCTGAGGCCCACGCAGCACTTCGACCCGCTCGATATCGCCAAGCTCGCCCAGGCCGACCCCGGTGCGGCTGCGATAGACCCCGTCGACAAACAGGCCGACCGAGGATTCGAGCCCAAAGTTTTCACCCACCGTGCCGACGCCGCGAATACGCGCTGTGAAGCTAACCTCGCTCGTCGCGCCCGAGACCAATAGCGACGGTGCGATCTGGTTCAATTGGCGGATATCGTTCGCCCCCGTATTCTGCAGCGTCGCCCCCGAAAACGCAGAAATCGCGATCGGTACGTTCGACAGCGATTCTTCACGCCGCGTGGCCGTCACAATGATATCGCCGGTATCTTCTGTGGTCGCGTCTTCCGCCGCTTTTGGCGCGGGCGCTGCCTGATCCTGCGCCCACACAGGCGTCGCCATCGCCAAAACCGCAGTCGATATCAGAAACGTCACTTTACGCATTATCAGCATCCTTGAGCCAGTTGGTTCCAGCGAGGATACGTTTGCGAAGGTCCGTTTGGGTGCAGCCGGGGAAAGGAAAAATCCTTTCGTCCGGCGCATTCGTTCAATCCTGCGGCATTTATGCCACAGCCATTCTATTTGGGGCTGAGTACCATGAGCATCTGGCGTCCCTCCATGCGGGGATATTGCTCAACCTTGGAGTCTTCGACCGTATCGTCCTGGACTCGCTGGAGCAGTTTCATGCCAAGTTCGCCGTGTGCCAGTTCGCGCCCGCGAAAACGCAGCGTGACTTTCACCTTGTCGCCTTCGCCAATGAACTTGTGGATCGCCCGCATCTTTACGTCATAATCGTGATCGTCGATGTTCGGACGCATCTTGATCTCCTTGATCTCCTGCGTCTTCTGGGTCTTGCGGGCATGGTTGGCCTTTTTCTGGGCCTCGTACTTGAACTTGCCGACATCGAGGAACTTGGCGACGGGCGGATCGGCGTTGGGGGAGACTTCGACCAGATCAAGGCCGACTGCAGCGGCCTGCTCGATCGCTTCGCGCGTGTACATCACGCCCAGGTTTTCACCGTTCTCGTCAATCACCCGCACTTTGGGGGACTGGATAAATTCATTGAAACGCGGCCCATTCATCTGGGCGGGCGTCGGGCCGAGTGGTCGGCGTGGGGCAAGCGGTGGTATAACAGATTCTCCATGACGTGATTGTCAGCCGCGCGATGTATCGGTTTTGTGCCTGAAGGCAAAGCCCGAAATCGCACGCTGCGGAGATTCTGCCGCAGTGTTGCCTCTCTGCGTCAGGCAGCGGCCGCCAAAACAGGGCGCGGCGGCAAGCGGACCAAGAGGATGGCGATCGCTCCGGCCAGATAGGCGAACGCGCCGCCAAGCTGGAACAGGGCATAGCTTCCGGTCAGATCGTGAATAAGCCCAAACAGGAGAATACCACATATCGTCCCCGCCCAGCCTGCGGTTTGGATCCAGCCATAAATGGAGCCATAACGCACCAGGCCAAAGCGGCGGGCGACGAAATAGCCCAGCAGGTCAATCTCTGCTCCCTGCTGGACACCGACAGCGGCAACCGCAAACATCGAGACGGTCACACTGCCATTTGTTTGCCACAGCATAAGGCACCCGATCATCGGGACGAGCGTGAAGAAGAAGCCGACGCGCGCGGGGTTTGTCCGGTCGAGCAGCCAGCCACAGCCAAGCCTTCCCACGAACTGGCCGGACGCAAACGCAGAGATGCCGATCGCCGCAGTCTTCGTCGTCAGCCCCTCCTCGACCAGCATGGGAACCATCTGGCTGAGCATTCCGGAGCCTGGAAAATTGAGGCAGACCATCATGATGACCAGCAGCCAGAAAGCCGAAGTGCGGATATGGCTGGTGTCTTCGGGCGCGTCGCAGGCGGTGATTGGGGCAGCGTGGCTGACCGGTTCGTCGCGCAGAAGAAACAGGATCGCCGGTAAGCCGATCAGCCCGGCAAGCATCGCCAGCGCCATATAGCCGGCGCGCCAGCCTTCGGCAGTGATCAAGCGTTCGAACAAGGGCGGGAAGATCACCGCGCTCAGCGAGAGCCCCGTCGCCGCGAGTGACAGGGCAAAGCCGCGATTGACGGTGAACCAGCCGTTCACGGCCCGGGTATAGGCAATCGACGAGGTCATGAGCCCAATCAGGCCCGCCACGAATACGCCCACGGCATAGAGGGGCAGGATCAGCGGCAGGGACGCGATGGCAACATAGAGGCAGCCGATCAGGATCATGCCCAGCGCGTAAATCCGGCGAAAACCGAACCGGTCCATTGCCCAACCGACCGCCGGGGCCGCAAGCGAACCAAGCCCGACCAGCGCCGTGATTTGCGAAAACTGTCCAAGCGTCCAGCCGGTTTCCTTTTGAAGCTGCGGAAGGAAGATCGACGAAACATTGTAAAGCAGGTTGACACCAGTTCCCGCAGCCAGCGCCGCCCCAAGCACGACACGCCAGCCGCGTTGCCATTCCGTCATCTTTTATCCTCTCGGGCCTGCCCGCTGGATTCAGCTTATGGGCATGAGTGTCAACCGCGAAACGCAAAAGCTGGACTCGGGCGCGGGCCGTGATACGAAACCGGTTTGAGAGGACAGACCAGCAAATGGCAACGCGCGCAATCATACCCTCCCCCAAGACCCTGCCGATCATCGGCAACCTCCACCAGATCCCCAAGGCGGGACTGATCCAGCATCTGATCGACGTCGCGCGCGATTTTGCCGATCCGGGAATCTTCAAGCTGTATTTCGGATCCTATGTCAGCCTGTGGGTCTCGCACCCGGACATCGTTGCCGAACTGTGCGACGAAACCCGGTTCCGCAAGATGCCTGGGCCGGGGCTCCGTTCCGTCCGCAGTTTCGCGGGTGACGGCCTGTTCACGTCGTTCAGCGAGGAGCCCAATTGGGGCAAGGCCCACCGCATCCTGCTGCCCGCGTTCAGTCAGCGGGCCATGCGTGGCTATTTCGGCATGATGGTCGAAGTCGCTGACGCACTGGTCGGCAAATGGGATCGTCGCGTTGGCCACGACGTCAACGTGCCCGACGACATGACCCGCTTTACGCTCGACAGCATCGCGATTGCAGGCTTCGGCTATCGCTTCAATTCGTTCGGAAAGGAACCGCTCGATCCCTTCCTCGAATCACTCGCCACCGCATTGATCGAGTGCATGAACAAGACGACGCGGCTGCCCATCCAGCAGCGCTTTGCCGGAAAGTCAAAGGCGCGGCTGGCTGAGGCCATCGCGACGATGAACACATTGGTCGATACCGTCATTGCCGAACGCCGCGCACAGCCGACCGATGGCGGCGACCTGCTCAACCTGATGCTGAAGGCTGTAGACCCCGAAACCGGCGAGGCGCTCGACGATCTCAACATCCGCTACCAGATCCTGACCTTCCTGATTGCCGGGCATGAGACAACCTCGGGGATGCTGAGCTTTGCCTTCTACCATTTGCTCCGCAACCCGCATGTGCTGGCGCAAGCCTATGCCGAGGTTGACCGCGTCCTGCCTGGCGACAAGCGTTGCGACTATGCCGATATCGCCAAGCTCGATGTGATCGAGCGCATCCTGAAGGAAACGCTCAGGCTGTGGCCGACGGCCCCTGCATTTTCAGTCGCCCCGTTCGAGGATGTGACAATCGCGGGCGGGTGGGCCCTGCCCAAGGATCGTCCGATCAATGTGATGACCCCGGCGCTCCACCGGCACCCTTCGGTTTGGGATCACCCCTATGATTTCGACATTGATCGTTGGCTGCCTGAGGCTGAAGCCAAGCGGCATCCGCATGCCTATAAGCCGTTCGGCAATGGCGTCCGCGCGTGCATCGGGCGGCAGTTCGCGATGGTCGAGGCGAAGCTGGCGGTGGCGATGCTGCTCCAGAAATTCGCGGTGTCCGATCGACGCGATTATGCCCTGAGGATCAAGGAAACGCTTTCGATCAAGCCCGACGATTTCACGATGCGCATCGACCGGCGGGCCGCCCATACGCGGATCACGGCGTTTGCGCCCGAAGCGCCGGGCAATGACAATCCGCAGGTCCTGCAGGCGGCGGGCGCGGGGCGGCGACTTTCGGTTCTCTGGGGAAGTTCGCTCGGCACTGCGCGTGACATTGCCGAAGAGATTGCCGAACGCGCGGAGGCCGACGGCTTCGAAGTGCGCGTGCGCGGGATTGACGAATCGCTCGGCATCCTGCCCGAGGACCGCGTGGTGGTTATTGTTACCGCGACCTATAACGGCAAGGCGCCCGATAGCAGCGTCAAGACCGAAGCGGCGCTTGATGCCGGGGAGTTCGATGCCGCGAAGTGGCCCGACACCAAATTCGCCGTGCTCGGCATCGGCAGCTCCAACTGGCCCAATTATCAGGCGTTTCCGCGCCGGATTGACGCAGCGTTCGTTGCGACCGGCGCGCAGCGGCTCGTCCCGCGCGGCGAAGCCGATACCGAAGGCGATTTCGACGGGCAAGTCGGCACGTTCCTGAAGGACCTTTGGCAGGCGCTGGGCGCAAAGGGAGAGCAGGCCAAGGCGACTGGCCTGTCGTTGACCATGGTCGACACCCGCGATGCCCGTGCGGCAGTTCTGCCGGATCAGGCCGTGCCGCTGGAGATTGTCAGCAATGTCGAACTGGTCAAGCCCGCCGATGGGTTGTTCGATACCGCAAAAAACGCACCGCGCAGTTCGACCCGGCTGATCCGCGTCAAGCTTCCAGAGGGCGCCCCTTACAAGACCGGCGACCACATCGCGATCTATGCGAAGAACCCCAAGGGCCATGTCGACATGGCCATCGAACGGCTTGGCGTTCCAGGCGCGATGCAGCTTGTCCTGTCCGGTGCGAGCGGGCGCTTCCGGCACTTGCCGCTGGGGCGGACAGTGACGGTGCGGCAATTGCTGACCGACTTTGTCGAAATTCAGGACCCTTTGCCCCGCCGCGCGCTGGAGGCGGCTTTGGCGGCAACGCGCTGCCCCCATACACGGGCTGACCTCGAACGGCTGAACGGCGAAGGCTGGCAGACAGGCGTGGCCGACACCCGGCTTTCCCTCCTTGGTCTGCTTCTCAAATATCCAGCGATCGAAATGGACCTTGAACAATTCGTCGAACTCTCTTCTGCCATTGCCCCGCGCTTCTATTCGATTGCTTCATCCCCGCTCGTCTCGCCCGACACGGCAGACCTGATTGTCGGCACGATGAAGGCGCCCGCCTGGTCGGGCGTCGGCGAGCATCAGGGCTTTGCCTCCACCCATATGCGCGACCTTGCGCCGGGCGATGCTGTGTTTGGCTATGTCCGCGCGCCCAACCCGCCTTTCGCGCCGCCGGTCGATGCCTCGGTCCCGATGATCCTGGTGGGACCCGGCACCGGGTTCGCGCCGTTCAGGGGTTTCCTGCAAGAACGCAGCCGCCAGAAGGCCGGAGGCATTCCTGTGGGGCCCATCCACCTGTTCTTCGGATCGAAACATCCCGATCATGACTGGCTGTGCCGCGCCGAGATGGAGGGCTGGGCGGCAGACGGAATCGTGATACTCCATCTCGCCCATTCGGCGGTTGAGGGACATCCCCATACCTATGTCCAGCACGCGCTCGCGGCGGCTGGCGACGCGCTCTGGCCCTTATTGGAAGCGGGTGCGCAAGTGTTCGTGTGCGGCGACGGACGCCATATGGCCCCCGCCGTGCGCGAAGCCCTGATCGACATCCACGAGGCGAAAACGGGCAGCACCCGCGATGTGGCATCGGAGTGGCTTGAAGCCCTGATCGACACGGGACGCTATCATCAGGACGTCTATGGTTTCGGGAAGTAGAGTTCAGGAAGGAAATCCCCATGCAGGCCCTAAAATTCGCAGCGCTTACCCTCACCGCGCTGCTTGCCACTGTCGCACAGGCGAAAAGACCGATTGTTCCCGATGATACCGCCAGAATCGTGGAGGTTGAAGACCCGCAGATTGATCCCGCCGGATCCTGGATCGCCTATTCGGCAACGACAACCAATGTTGCAAAGGACAAGACCGAATCGCATTTGTGGATGGTCAGCTGGGACGGGAAACAGCAAGTCCAGCTGACCAACCGAGTGGGTGAGAGCGAGCAAACTCCCCGATTCAGCCCGGACGGGCGCTGGCTGGCGTTCGTCTCCGACCGCAGCAATGTCGATGAGAATGACCAGCTTTGGCTGATGAATCGAAGCGGGGGTGAAGCAATAATGCTTCCCGGCGTGACAGGATCAATCAATGATCTTGCCTGGTCGCCCGATTCAACAAGCCTGGCTCTCATTGTAACCGATCCCGACCCAAAGCCCGACGCCGCAACGACAGGTGCGGCTGATGACAAAAAGCGCCCCAAACCGATCGTCATTGATCGGTTCTATTTCAAGCAGGATGTGACGGGATACCTTGAAAAGAAGCGTTCCCGCCTGATGCTTTATGATCTGGCGAAGCACGAAGCGAGGCGCTTGACGACGGGTGATTATAACGAAGTCCTGCCGGCATGGTCGCCAGACGGGAAGCAGATCGCCTTCACATCCAACCGCGACCCCGATCCTGACCGCAGCTATAACAGCAATCTCTACACAATCGGGATTGCAGGCGCACCGTCGGAACCCCGTGTGCTGACGCACTTTGCCGGCACCGATAACGATCTGGAATGGGAGAGCTATCCGGCGTGGAGCCCCGATGGAAAGACCATTGCCTATCTCGAGGGTGGCCCGGTCGAACTGTTTTCCTACGGAGTCCGCAAACTTGCGGTCGTTGGTGCGGATGGCGGCGCCCCGCGGATCCTGACAGCGGCCCTGGATCGCAACGTTACGAACCCACACTGGTCGGCGGATGGGCGGTCGATCAACTTTTTGATCGAAGATGACGGGACGGTGCGGCTGGCAAAGCTCGACGTCAAAAGCGGGGCTATGGCGTCAGTCGCGGACGGGCTTCGGGTTTTCGCGTCTCCAACCGGGGTTGCGGGGGGGCATGCCGCCGTCTTGCTTTCGACACCATCGGCACCAAATGAAGTCTATGGGCTCGACGGCCATAGCGTGCGCCAGCTGAGCCACCAGAATGATGCCTGGCTCAGCGAAGTGGCAGTCGCGACAGTAACGCGCACCCGTTTCAAGGCCAAAGACGGCACTGAGGTCCACGGGTTCGAAATTCTTCCGGCCGGGGCTTCGGGCAAGGAGGCATTGCCGACCGTCCTTGTCAATCATGGCGGCCCGCAATCGCAATTCGAAGCGAGCTTTGACATGTACTGGCAGGTTCCTGCAGGCCACGGCTTTGCTGTGATATCGTCCAATCCGCGCGGCAGCACCGGGCGGGGCGAGGCCTTTGCCAAGGCGCTCTATGCCGATTGGGGTGGGCCGGCCGTCATTGATGCGCTGGCAGCGGTTGATGACGCTGTCGCACGCGGCGTCGCCGATCCAAAACGCCTGCTGGTCGGCGGGTGGAGCTATGGAGGGATGCTGACCAACTACATCATCGCATCCGATACGCGATTTCGCGCCGCGATGAGCGGAGCATCGATCGGAAACGCCTTTGCCGGTTATGGAACCGACCAGTATATTCGGGATTATGAGGCGGAACTTGGGAAGCCCTGGGAGAAGCCCGATGTTTGGCTGCGCAACAGCTATCCCTTTTTCCAGAACCAGAAAATCGTCACGCCAACCTTGTTCATGGTCGGCACTGATGACTTCAATGTGCCTGCGCTGAACTCCGAGCAAATGTACCAAGCATTGCGCAGCCGGAACATCAAGACCAAACTCGTGCTCTATCCTGGGGAGTTTCATGGGCTCAAACGCCCAAGCTTTGTCAAAGACCGGTGGGAGCGCTGGTTGGCCTGGTATGATGAGGTGCTGAAATAGGAGGCGCAACGGCTTGAGTGGCTGATCGACCCGGCCGCTATCATCGGGATGTTTGCAGTTTCGCGAAGTAATTGAGGGGAAGCTGAATGAAGAAGGATGTGCCAGCCGATCCGACCATGACGCGACGTTCGCTGATCGCACTCGGTACAGGCGCTGCGGCGCTTACACTCAGTTCGGGACTGGGCGCTCGCACTGCCGCAAAAGCACCGCTACCGAACGATCTCGTCATGCTCGATGCGACCGGGCTCGCAAACGCGATTCGTGCCAGGCGCGTCTCCTGCGCTGAAGTCATGACGGCTTATCTCGACCATATCGAACGGCACAATCCGGCTGTAAATGCCATTGTTGCGTTGCAAGCCCGAAAGGATCTGCTCGCACAGGCAAATGATCGCGATGCACAGGCGCGACGCGGCGAATGGATGGGGCCGATGCATGGCTTCCCGCACGCCGTCAAAGACCTGCAGCCGGTAAAGGGCATTGTCTCTACGAGCGGGTCGCCTATCTTCCGTGGTTTCGTGCCGACCGCCGACAGCATCATGGTAGGGCGGCTGCGCCGTGCCGGCGCAAT
>JANLQV010000182.1:0-4715 GCA_031368025.1 Sphingomonadales bacterium
CACATATGGACGTCGAACGCCCCTATCGCGACGAGACGATGACCATTGCCAAGCTGGCAGGGCAGCTTGGCGAACCGGAATATCGATTGAGGCGCCTGATCAACGGTCATCTTGGCCACCGGAATTTCGCGGCCTTCCTGAATGGATACCGACTGGCAGAAGTAAAATCTGCACTTGCCGATTCCGAGCAGCGCCTCGTGCCGATCCTGACGATTGCGCTCGATTCCGGTTTTGGCTCGCTTGGCCCCTTCAATCGTGCGTTTCGTGACGTTGAGGGGATGACGCCGACAGAGTTCCGGAACCGTGCAATCTGATCGATTCCAAAATCGGCTAGCCGATTTCGAAACGGGCGGAGCATCACTGGCGCAAGTTCGCCATTGAACCGGCGTCACCAACCGGAGTTAAACGATGGATCACGCCACAACATTGCTAGGAATTGCCCAAGAACATGCGCTGCATATTTTTGTGTTCGATTTTGGACGCTATGCGATCGCAGCGTCGCTGATTGCGGGTCTGGTATGGCTATTGAAACGCACGTCGTGGCGTAGCAGGAAAATCCAGGCGCGAAGCGCGACACGCGCCGATTTCTGGCGTGAGTTTGGGGCATCGGTGCGCACCGTGCTTGTCTATATCGTGGTCAGCATCTTTATCATCTGGGGCGCGCAGCGCGGTATCTTCAACCCGATGGCGACAAGCCTGGGCGTGGCCGGAAATTTCGTCATGCTGGCTGCGATCATCGTCGCGCATGATGCCTATTTCTACTGGAGCCACCGGGCGATGCATCATCCGCGGCTTTTCAAACGCTTCCACCGTTTTCACCATCGCACGATTACTCCGACCGCGTGGGCGGCCTATAGTTTCGCCATCCCCGAGGCGATCGTGATGGCGCTGTTCATGCCGCTCTGGCTGCTCTTCGTGCCGACACCAGGCGTCGTCACCTTCTCTTTCCTGTTCGTCATGATCCTGCGCAACTGTATGGGCCATGCCGGGCTGGAGCTCCATGCCCGCGGCTGGGCGAGCCACCCGGTGCTCAAATGGATCAGCACGACGACGCATCACGACCTGCATCACGCGGGCAGCTTCAGCCATAATTTCGGATTCTACTTCACCTGGTGGGACAAGCTGATGGGCACCGAACATCCTGATTATGTCGCAGTCTATGACCGCGTCACGGCGCAGGCAAAAAACCCCAAGGCCTTCACACCAGAGATTGCCTGATCATACTGCCAAACGGTCCATCTCCGACTGGCAAGACTGGGCCGGGGTCGCGTCAAGCGGTCCCGGCCATTTTCGTTTGCGGTGCGCGTGTGGCTGTGTCAGCCTAGACCTTGATCGCTTCAGGTTGGATCAACCTGAAGCGTGAATCAAGGTCTCGACCATAGGATGAGAGCCTGATTCACGGCATCGGCGGAAGCGTAAAGCGCTTCCACCTCAACCGATCAGGCTCTTGTCGAACGATTGGGAGGACGCACATGTTCGCAAAGATTTTCCGTGCGCTGCCGTTGGCGGCGGCGTTGCTTGTTTCAACCGCACATGCAGCGCCAACCGATGACCTGCAGCGTGTTATCGCCGATCACTGGACATGGTGGCTGTCCATCAATCCAGTGCAGGCGACCTCGCTGGGCGTCCATGATTATGATGACCGCCTCCGCGACATCAGCCTTGCTGAAGCGGATCGCGAGGCGCAGGCCGCGCAGGCATTTCTCGATCGCCTGAAGGCCATTCCGGATGCCGGACTCTCGAACGCAGACCTGACCAATAAAGGCGTACTCGCACGGATGTTGTCCGATCAGATCGAGGGCAATCGTTACGGCGAGCGGATGATGCTGTTCACCACCTATGATGGCTGGCATCAGGCATTTGCCGGGATGGCAGACAATCTGCCCTTCCGCACCCGCGCCGATTATGAAAGCTATCTGAAGCGGCTTTCGCTCTACCCCGGGCTCAATGGCGAAGCGATTGCGATCTCACGCAAAGCGGTGGCGAAAGGCTATGTCCAGCCTTGCGATGCAATGCGCGGCTTCGAGGATACGATCACCGGAGCGGTGGCAGGCAAACCTGAAGACACACGCTTTTTCGGCCCGTTCCGGCGGGCACGACCGATCGACTTGGGCGAGGCGGACTGGACCGCGATGAAGGCCCGCGCGATTTCAGTCATCCGCGACGTGGTCGCGCCCGAATATGGAAAGTTCGCGCAATTCTACCTGACGGAATACAAGCCCAAATGCCGAAAGACGGTCGGCGCGTCGGCCATGCCCGAAGGGTCTGCATGGTATGCCTTTCAGGCGCGATCCCACACAACCACGACCCTGACGCCGGAGCAAATTCACGCAATTGGGCTGTCCGAAGTCGCGCGGATCCGTGCCGAGATGGTCAAAGTCGCCACCGACGCAGGCTATCCCAGCCGCGAAGCCTTTATTGCCAGGCTGCGGACCGATCCCTCCTATTATGCGAAAACACCCGAGGAGTTGATGGCCGCCGCCTCGCGGATTGCCAAGCAAATCGACGGGAAGATGCCAGAATTCTTCGGAAGGCTCCCGCGCCTGCCATATGGTGTTCGGGAAATTCCCAAGGAGACGGCAGAAACAACGACCACCGCCTATTATAACGCAGGATCGCCGGAGAGTGGGATTGCCGGAAACTATTATGTGAACACATCCAAACTGTCGCAACGCCCGCTCTGGGAGCTACCGGCACTCACCGCGCATGAGGCGGTGCCCGGGCATCACAACCAGATCGCGCTCCAACAAGAACTTGCATTGCCTGCATTCCGAAAGAACGCCGCAAGCTTTACTGCCTTTGTGGTAGGGTGGGGCCTTTATTCCGAGCATCTCGGGATCGAGATGGGGCTCTACGATACGCCTGAAAAGAATATGGGGAGACTCTCCTATGAAATGTGGCGCGCCTGCCGATTGGTGGTCGATACGGGCATGCATGCCAAAGGCTGGACCAAGGCGCAGGCTGTGGCTTTCATGCGTGATAACAGCGCGCTTTCGGACGCCAATATCGAAGCCGAAGTGAACCGTTATATCAGTTGGCCCGGACAGGCACTGGGATACAAGCTGGGCGAATTGAAGTTCCGCGAATTGCGGGCTCGGGCAGAGAAGGAACTCGGTGCGAAATTCGATATTCGCCGTTTTCATGATGCAGCGCTGGGGCAGGGCCCAGTCCCGCTCGAAGTGCTTGAGCGTCAGATTGACGGCTGGATTGCGGGGGAGAAAAGCGGGTCCTGAAGCGGCTCAAATCTTTTGGGGCATCGCACCCCTGCCGTCGCAGGGGAACGAGTTCAATCTGCTCAAGGTAGACCCTAGTCTGCCTCTTTAACCTGCCTTTGCCAGCACGTGCGTCACCACTGGATCCTTGATCGGATCGACTAAACGAGCAGGGCGATGAGATTCGAGCATATAGTCACGCGTGATCGGCAGGGCGTGGCGGCTGCGTGTATATTGAAGCTGATAATTGACCATCCCGCCATGTTCGAAAACTGTGGCCGCCCCAGCAAGATAGAGCGTCCACATCCGGAAGAATTTCGGATCGTAGAGCGCCTCGATCTCCTCGCGCGCCTCCCAGGTGCGCCGATACCATTCACGAATGGTCAGCGCATAATGCAGCCGCAGCACTTCGATGTCGGTGACCATCAGCTAGTTGGGCTCGATGCCTTCCATGATTTCGGACAAGGCCGTGATATAGCCGCCGGGGAAAATATACTTGCGGGTAAAGGCATCGGTGCTGCCCGGCCCACCCATCCGGCCGATCGTGTGCAGGAGCATCACACCCTCGGGCGTCAGGAGATTGTGGCACTTGCGGAAGAATGCGCGAAAGTTTGGCACGCCCACGTGTTCGAACATGCCAACTGAAACGATCCGGTCGAACGATCCGGTGAGATCCCGATAATCGCGCAGTTCGAAACGCACATGATCGGACACTCCGGCTTCCGTCGCGCGCCTGCGCGCCACGACCAGCTGCTCTTCCGATAAGGTAACCCCGGTCACGTCAACGCCCGCCGTCCGGTGGAGATAAAGCGCCATGCCGCCCCAGCCGCAGCCTATATCGAGCACGCGCTGCCCCGGCGACAAAGCGAGCTTGGCCGCGATGTGCGCCTTCTTGTCTTCCTGCGCCTGTTCGAGGCTATTGGCCGGATCGGTGAAATAAGCGCAGCTATATTGCCGGTCGCGATCGAGGAAAAGGTCGTAGAGTCGTTCCGACAGATCGTAGTGATGGGCAACGTTGCGCTTCGAAAGGCGGCGATAGTTGATCTGGTCGAACCCTCTCGTCAGGCGCTTGAACGCTTGCTTGAACCGTCCATGATCGTCCATGTCCCGGCCGCTGTCCCAAGGATTGTTCGCCCGCACCATCTGGACGAAGTCCATGATGTCGCCATGCTCAATGGAGACGCGACCATCCATAAAGGCTTCGGTGAAGCCCAGGCGCGGCGATCGCAGGATATCGAAAACCACCCGCCGGCTGTGAAGGCGGATCGTGACGTTGGGGAACGCAGGATCGGGCTGGCCGAACGTGCGGCGGCTGCCGTCGCTGTCCATGACCGTAAGAACACCTTTTTTGACGAGCCGGTTAAATACCGGATTCAGCAACGACATCATGCAACCCCTTTTTGGTGACATATGGCAATACGCTTGTAATCGTGTTTTGGTTGCAAATGAGGTTTATGCCAAGCCATTGCAAACCGCTTTCTCGACCTTGCGAGTTGCCAAATC
>JANLQV010000229.1:0-8781 GCA_031368025.1 Sphingomonadales bacterium
GTCCGGCCGGTCATCCAGAAATGAAAGGGCCGCCGCGAGCCAGCCTTGTGCCAATTCGCAATCTCCATCAACAAATTGTACATATTGCAACTGCGGCGCGCGCGCGCGAAGTGCCGCAAACCCTTCATTCCGCGCACGACCGGCTGTGAATGGGCGAGTCAAATCCAGCCGCACCACATGTGCGCCCCTTTTTCCCGCTTCTGCCACGCTTTCATCGGTTGATCCAGAATCGACATAGGCAATTTCGCAAGCCATCTGCATCATTAGCGAGTCAAGGCACCGGATCAGCCGATCCCCTTCGTTTCGACCAATGACCACAAAGCCCACACGGGAGGCCATCGCCTCGGGTTGTGACGCCATAGCGGTCATAGTCCGCCCAGGCCCCACAAACTCTCCACATTGCCCGAAATCCCGAGCGACCAGAATAGCGTGCGCCAAGCAATGACCATTCCACACATCGCGATCGTGATCACGACATCCTGCCTGAAAAAGGAGATATGCTCTGCCTTCTGGGAATGCAGCAGGGGCAAATAGCGGACGAAGTCGGACGACGCCATCACGCATACTGCTCCTGCGATGCCGTAATAGACCACAGCGAGCGGCAGCCCGACCAAGAGCCAGGCAAATTTGATCAGGTTCGCGATTGCGCCGTATGATGGCCGACCGATGCCAAGAAGCACCGACTCGCTAAGTGTACAAAGTATTGAGAACCAGACACCGATAGCGAGCACCGGTAACATCAGCGCCGCCGCCTTGTACCGATCATCATAAAGCACGAGGACCACCTCATCGGAGAGCGAGACAAAAAGCGAGATGGCAATAGCCGCTCCCCAAAGCATGCTGCTTCTGCTCAGCGACAGTTTTTCCTTGAGAATTTGCTTCGAATGACCCGCTGCTGCAACCATCGGAAAGATCACGAGGCTGCCAATCCTGGCAACAAGCAGGCTCAGCACATCTGATAGCGAACGCGCGACACCGTAGATTCCAAGAATCTGAAACGGAAGACTTTTTGCAAGATAAAGGCGATCAAAATTCATCGCGAGAAAATAGACAATGGTCGACAACAATATCCATTTCCCAAAGGAAATAATTTCAATTGCGTATTTTCTGGAAAAAGAAAGCCTATACTTCATTCCGGAAACCAGGAAAAAACTACCGATCATTGCAACGGCGCTGGAGATGATACCGCCATAAACGAGCGCCCAGATCGTTGGTGAAATAATTGCACAAGCAACATGAATAATTAAAGTTGTAATGCTTACAAATACATCATATATGCTAATTGTTTTCAAATTCAATCTTTTTTGAGCAATAAATCTACTGACTGATTGAACCCCAGTAAATATAAATATAAAAGATATAACAGGAATTATTTTGTATATTGTCTGACTATTATAAAATTTGGAAATTGGATATGTCGCCAACAAGCAAATAATACTCAGAATTATGCCACGTATTATTTGCAAGGTCCAAGCTGTATTGTAAAACTCTGGATCTTCGCCATTTTTGTTGCTGATAATGTTCTGACCGATGCCGATGTCCGACAGCAACTCCACACCCGTCCGCAACGTGTTGACGATGAGCATGATGCCAAACAGTTCGGGCGCAAGGAGGCGCGCCAGAACCACGTTATTGACCAGCCGAAAGCCTTGTGCGACGGCATAGGAACCCGTCGTCCAGCCAAGACGTTCGGTTACGGACCTTGATAGAATTTTCATAAGGCGCAAACATCATCGAAAGCATTGCGACCTACCAAGGAGCGGGGCGGGTTGGCATCTGCAACTGGCAAGCAAGTCACCATAATTCGTGAAATCAAACACCGGAACAATCGCATGAGAATCCTCTTCGCCCTTCCCGGCCTGCACAAATACGAACGCGGCGCAGAAGTCGCGCTGAACTCACTTGCGACGGAACTGGCCGTTGGCGGGGACGATGTCACGATCATTGGATCAGGCCACCCAAAGGCGTCTCAGCCATATCGCTTCTTGCGCGCGCCGGCATTCAGTCGTGAGGGTTTTGAGCATTTCCCCTCCCTGCCAGTTTTGCGTAGCGAAACGGTTTACGAAGAAGCCAGTTTTGCCCCCGCCTTGCTGTACCAATACCGCCCTCGTGATTTTGATATTACAGTGACGTGTTCTTTTCCGTTTACCAATTGGGTGCTGCGCCGTCCATCGCTTCGAGGACCACGCCCGCCCCATGTTTTTGTTACGCAAAATGGTGATTGGCCCGCCCATTCCCAGAATTCGGAGTATCGTTTTTTTGGCTGCGATGGACTGGTTTGCACCAACCCTGACTATTACGAACGCAACCATTTACGCTGGTCAAGCGCCCTAATTCCCAACGGCATTGATGTAAATCGTTTTCACCCGGGAGCTGCGGAGCGCAAGAAATTCGGCTTGCCCGAGGATCGCCCCGTCATTCTCATGGTCAGTGCACTCATCGCGTCCAAACGGGTTGGCGACGGCATATTGGCTGTCAGCAAGCTGCCAGACGCCCATCTCGTCGTCGCGGGTGACGGACCCTTGAGAGAAGAAATTCGAAAGATGGCGGACGATCTTCTCCCTGGCCGATTCACAAGAGTATCAGTCGCAGCACACGAAATGCCGCTGCTGTATCGTTCGGCTGACGTTTTCCTGCATTTGTCCAAGGAAGAGTCTTTTGGAAACGTGTTCATTGAAGCAATGGCATGTGGCCTGCCGATCGTTGGTCACGATACTCCAAGGCTCAGATGGATCGTCGGAAACGGCGAATTTCTAACAGATACGATCGATATCGCCGCCGTCACCACCAAGCTCGCAGAGGCGCAAATGGATACGGCGACCCAAAGGCAGGCGAGACTCGACAGATCCTCAGATTTTTCGTGGAGCAAGGTTGCGCTTGCCTATCGCGCATTCTTTAAGGACGTGATCGCAAGACAGGCGCGCTAACGCCCAGCGGGGATGCCCTGCTGCTTCTTCAGCATTTCGACTTCGATCTGGGTTTCACGCAGGCTTTGTATTGCCTGCATTCGCTGAACACTGGTTTGCGTCGATTGCTCGCTACAGACCGGGCCCTCGTCTGACGCCGTGCCATTATGGGATCGGTGCGATGAAGTGGCATCCTGCGACGTCATCATGAAAACGGCGCTCAACACGACAATCATCGTCCATCTTCGAACATCATGCGCCATGATTGGGTCGTCCTTCCGATTGCATTCGATTGGAAACTGCAAACTCCGATACTCTCCCGTGTGTTGCCGAAATATCGCTAATCGATGAAATTCCCGTTTCTGAAATAGTCGATTGTTTTTTCAAGCCCCTCGCGCAGCTGCACGTGCGGCGTCCAGTCAAGCTCGGCTTTTGCAAGGGTAATGTCGGGACAGCGCTGAAGTGGATCATCCTGCGGCAGCGGACGATAGTCGATCGTCGACCTGGAGCCGGTCAGTTCGATGACAAGCTCGGCAAGGTTTCGGATCGTAAACTCGTTGGGATTGCCCAGATTAATGGGCCCGGTAATCCCTTTCGGAGTCTCCATCAGCCTCAGAAAACCCTCGACCAGATCGCTGACAAAGCAAAAACTGCGCGTCTGGGACCCATCGCCATAGATCGTGATCGGTTCACCCTTGAGGGCCTGCATGATAAAATTCGAGACCACACGACCATCTGCGGGATGCATCCGCGGGCCATAGGTGTTGAAAATCCGGACCACCTTGATGTCCAGCCCAAGCTGGCGGTGATAGTCAAAAAACAGCGTTTCGGCGCAGCGCTTGCCCTCATCATAGCATGACCGGATACCAATCGGATTGACGTTTCCCCAATAGGATTCAACCTGGGGATGAACCGAAGGATCACCATAGACTTCGCTGGTCGAGGCCTGAAAAATCCTGCACTTCAGCCGCTTTGCAAGCCCCAGCATGTTGATGGCACCATGCACGGAGGTCTTGGTCGTCTGCACCGGATCGTGCTGGTAGTGGACCGGCGATGCAGGGCAAGCGAGATTATAAATCTCGTCGACTTCGACAAAAAGCGGCTGGCAAACATCATGACGAAGAAACTCGAAGCGCGGGTGTTTGTGGAGATGCTCAATGTTTCTTTTGCTACCGGTAAAAAGATTGTCGGCACACAGAACGTCGTGCCCCTGGTCGAGCAAGCGGTCAATCAGGTGCGAACCCAGGAAACCGGCGCCCCCCGTAACCAGCACACGCTTTTGCGAAAAATAATTGCGTCCCACTCAAAAAATCTCCGAATTTTGTATCCTGCCAAACGCCACTCCAACTGCCGACCGAAGAGCCAAGCGAATTCAACAGGCCTTCCTCATGGCCCGACATCGGGCGATTAGCAATCACACCTCCCTTACTCAAAAGAAGTATAGATTGGTTAAATATCCGAGCGGCAAAGCTGACGCGTCAGACGACGCTCATCGGCAGATAGGCCGAAGGCTTCCGCAGGCGCAATTTGGTAGCAAGCAAGACGAAGACAAACGTCGCCGATGCGTAAATATGGTAACACCAGTGCATGCCTACAGCGACAAGCAACCCTGGCAAAGGCAGGCGTCGCGCCAGAAAGCCAAAAAAGGAGCGATTGCGAAACCAATAGCCGCTTGCTGCAATTCCAGCCGCGATCAGCGAAGGCCACCAGAATGGCGCCAGGCACAAGAAAAGAGCTGTCGCAGCCGCCAGACCGGCTGTGATCCTTTCCCCTGTTGCAACATTGAGGTCAAGGCCAGCTGTCCGCCCGTCAGCAATCAGTGCAGACCAGGGATAAGCGCGGCGAACAATATCCGTATGCCACACCCGCCACAGGCTCCAATCCTTGCAATGGGTGCCTAGCGCATTGTGGACCAGCCGGATCCGGTGGCCAGCCGATTTCAGCCGGACGCCAAGCTCGACGTCTTCGATGCTTGGATGCGCGAAAAGGGCAGTGTCATACCCCCCCGAAGCCAGAAAAACCTTCCGGTCTATCATTCCAATTCCGGACCAGAAGGTCGTTGCCTCGGATGGTCCGTGCTGATGCACAAAATGATGCCGCAGATTTGCATAAAGGCTGGTGAAGCGGTTTGAGCGAGGCTTATCGTCATAGGAGCCGAATGCGGCCACCGCGCCAGTGCCCATCATTTCCTTGATAAGGAGATCGATCGTGTCTGCAGCGATAACGACGTCAGCATCGACAAACAGCAGGCAATCCGACGCGGCAACCGCTGCCGCCGCATTGCGGCCATGACCCGGCCCCAATGGTGCTCCCAAATTCCGCAGCACACGCGCACCCGCCGCAGTTGCCATCGCATTGGTACGATCCGTGGCGCCATCATCGAACACGATCACTTCATCGCCCGGACGGAGCGCTGCATTGATCGCGTCGAGGCACGATCCGATCGTGGCCTCGGCATTATAGGCCGGAACAATCACGCTGACCTTCGGACGCTCGTCCACTTCGATTTACTCAGGACGCGCGTGATCGGGTGAGATCGGGTGCCGCTTCAATATCTTCGTGATATTCCTTTTCGACGTTCACACTCCAAAGGTCATTGGTGCCGCCAAGCACGTTCTTTACAGCGAGCATGGCCGTCAGCATCGAATGATCCTGGTTATTGTAGCGGTGCATCCCGTTTCGACCAACGACCTGCAGGTTGTCAAAACCGGCCAGCCAGCCGCGGATCATGTCGAGGGCCTCGCGATAATCGCCATCATAGACAGGATAGGCCTTGGGTTGGCGAATAACCGTCCCGTCAACCACTGCCGATGCCTTGGCGAGGCCGAGCTTTTCGAGTTCCGCAGACGCTTGTTTGATCAATGCCGCATTGTCTGATTTCCAAAGCGCATCGTCGATCTGGCAGAAATATTCCATTCCGATGCTCGAACGATTTTCATCGGGAACCATATCTTCCGACCATGATCGGAAGTTCTGGATGCGACCGACCTCGACATCCGGACTATGAATATAAATCCAGTTGTCGGGAAAGAGATCGCGCCCCTCGAGAATCAACGTAACGATCAGGAAGTCACGGTATTTCAGCTTACGCGCCGCAGCTTGAATGGCCGCTGGCGCGGGTGGATCCATCGCCAGAACAAGAGCCGCAATCGGCATTGACGAGATGAAATGATCGGCTTCAAACCGGTATGTTTCCCCTTGATCATCGTTCGTTGTAACTTCGAGCGCCAGCACGGCTTCGTCTTCATGGAATATCCGCGTGACGCTGGACTGCATGCGAACCTCGCCGCCCTGCGCTTCCACGCGCTCGTGGAATGCCTCCCACATCATACCTGGGCCAAGGCGCGGATAATCAAATGCCTCGATCAGGCTGGTCGTGTCGTTGTCGCCCGTCAGCGCATTCCAGATAGCCTTGCGCAACGAAAGATTCTTGATGCGCTGCGCTGCCCAGTCTGCCTGCAATTCGGTGCACGGCATGCCCCAGACCTTTTCAGTATAGGTCTTGAAGAAATGCCAGAACAGGCGGCCGCCAAATCGGTTTGTGACCCATTGTTCGAAATTGTCTTCCGCAGAATGGGGGTATACATGCCATTTCATGTAACTGATCATGATGCGGGTGGACTCGTAGATGCCCATATTTTTCAGGGCGTTGAATATCTTGAGCGGATAATCAAAATATTTGCCCCGATAATAGATTCTGCTCATCCTTGGCCGACGCAAGAATTCTTCGGGCAAAACCTCCCGCCAAAGCGCTTCGACAGGCTTGACCTTTGTAAAGAACCGATGGCCGCCGATGTCGAAACGATAGCCCTTATAGGTTTCGGTCCTTGCGATGCCGCCCACTTGGTTCGACTCCTCGAAGACGACCACATGATGCCCATCGCTGTGCTTCTGGAATTCATAGGCAGCAGTGAGCCCCGCGGGGCCGCCACCGATAATTCCGACCACGGCCTTGCCCTGACTCTTGGCAGGCCGCGTGAATCCTTCCGCGCGCATTTCGGATCGGAACCAGTCGATCGTGCTGTCAAGCCCTTGCCCGAGCATGATGGACGGTTCCCAGCCAAGAAGGCTTCGCGCCTGTGAAATATCGGGACAGCGCACGTGGGGATCATCTTCGGGCAATTGTTCGTGGCTGATTTTCGAAACAGAACCGGTTTTTGCTATAACGATATCTGCGAGTTCCCGAATGGTGAACTCCTTGGGATTGCCCAGATTGATCGGCCCGACGCGTTCGCCGGGCGCCTCCATCAGGAGAATAAGCGCTTCGATCATCTCGGTCACAAAGCAAAATGATCGCGTTTGAGATCCCGCGCCGTGAATCGTCAGCGGATTGCCGCTGATCGCCTGTGTCACGAAATTGGGGATGACACGACCATCGCCGGCATGCATCCGCGGGCCATAAGTGTTGAACAGCCGTCCCACACGAATTTCAGTCTTGTGCTGGCGATTATAGTCGTAGCACAAAGTTTCAGCGACGCGCTTGCCTTCATCGTAACACGCACGCGGACCAACACAATTCACGGCACCGACATAATCTTCGGGTTGGGGGTGCACATCCGGGTCGCCATAAATCTCGCTGGTCGATGCCTGGAGCAGGCGGGCACCGTTGCGATGGCAAAACTCTAACGCATTCAATGTGCCGACAAAATTCGTTCTCAGCGTGCCCACGCCATCGCGGCGATATTCGCGAGGGGATCCCGGGCAGGCAAGGTTGTAGACCCGTTCGACCGTAATATCCGGCATGCCATCGCGCACATCACCCCGTATGAAGTGAAAATTGGCGTTCCCGATCGACGAGGCCAGATTAGCCTCCGTTCCAGATTCAAGATTGTCAAAACACCATACTTCGTGCCCAAGCTCCAGGAGCTTTTCACAAAGATGGGACCCGATGAACCCGGCTCCGCCTGTAACCAAAATTTTCAAATTCGCCCCCAATATCCGATACCGACAAAGGCTCGCGTCAAGCCACTGAACTGTTACACACCCGTTTGACGATTATTCACTAAAAACTTGTTATCTTTATGGAGCGACCCGGATAATCACATTGCGTCTTGGACATAAAGCACGTGATTGCAAGCCTCCGGATTCAACTTCGTGGTTACCGCTCGACGCTCCAATCATACGCGTCATCTAGCCTGAACCATCACTTTATCGTGAATTATAGCCTGTCTTGCGTTATATTTGCGTTGCAAAATTTGGTAAGTTCCATCCCCCAAAATTGAGTGTGCAGGCGTCCGGATGTTGGCCCTGCTGATGCAAGTCGGGTTTTGGGTGAGCAATTCTCTGGCGATTCTCCGATCACCAGTTTTGATCGGCACTGCCCATCTTCCGATACGGAATTTGTTGCAATCGGGGCAGCGATCGCAACCCCATTTTCCAATAGTTAACCATTTCAGACGTATCAGACCCGAAATTCGCTCGGGTCGTCCTATCGGCTTGGCTTCGTGCTTGCCAGCTCGCGTGTCGCAGTGAACCGGGCAGCGCAATTGTCTGCACCTGATGGTGCTTTGGAGAATTTTGGATGGCGTTTTTCACTCGACCCGCAGTTTGTTCAGCGCAAAGAGTAGCTCATTTGCTGAACTGGAATAAGGTGAAACATGGAATAATGACCTTACGGACCGTCGCGTTCGTTACCGGTTCATCTCTTGCGCTGGCCGCTTGCGGAGGCGGAAGTGCCGCACAACAGTCCGGTGCATCCACCCCACCTGCTCCATCCCCAGTTCCATCACCGACGCCGTCGCCTACGCCCACACCTGTGCCTGTTCCTTTGCCGGTGGGGGATCCGATGGGGGTTCAGCTTGGTGCGATTGCGAGCAATTTCGATGTGAATGCCGAGCTTGTTCCGTCGTGGGGGACAGGCGCGCTTCCAGCGAGT
>JANLQV010000284.1:0-1934 GCA_031368025.1 Sphingomonadales bacterium
TCGCCGATCCGCCCGGTCTGGGCAGCAGCGGCAATCGCTTCGACGACCCGCGCGGCCATGTTATCCTCAACGACCACCTCAAGTTTTACCTTGGGCAGGAAATCGACGACATATTCTGCGCCGCGATACAGTTCGGTATGGCCTTTCTGGCGCCCGAACCCCTTGGCCTCAGTCACGGTGATGCCGGACACGCCGACTTCGTGCAGCGCCTCCTTCACATCGTCGAGCTTGAAGGGCTTGATGATGGCTTCGATCTTTTTCATGTCGCTTCCTGATTCCCCCGGGAACACCCAATAGCTTTCAATAAACGTGCCAAACAGGATTCGGCAACAAGAGTCGCAATTCGGCGGAAGGATCGTTCAAATATTGCCCTGACGGCGGGCAGAGCGCGATTGACTGCCTGATTTTTGGGCAACGAAGGCGCGAAGGGGGATTCACTGGCACGGCCCTCCAATCGTCGCTAAGCCTTGGGAGCGCACAAGGACGCCGAGAATAGATATGCGACTGCATGATTTCGATACGGGCGTTTTCCTTCGCGATGCTTGGCAAAAAAAACCGCTGCTGATCAAAAACCCCTGGAAATCCTGGAGCAATCCGCTCGACCCTGATGAACTCGCCGGCCTCGCCTGCGAAGACGATGTCGAATCGCGCCTGATCACGCAGACGAGCGAAACATGGAAAGTCGAGCACGGCCCCGTCCCCGAACCGCGTTTTGGCAAGCTTGGCAAAAAGCCGTGGACATTGCTCGTGCAGGCGGTCGATCATCACGTGCCAGAGGTTGCCGCGCTCATTGAGCCGTTTCGCTTCATCCCGAATTGGCGGATCGACGATGTGATGGTGAGCTACGCCGCCGACGGCGGCGGCGTGGGGCCGCATTTCGATCAGTATGACGTGTTCCTTATTCAGGGTCTGGGCAAGCGCCTCTGGCAGGTCGGCGCCCTGTGCGATTCCGACACCGAACTCTTGCCGCATGACGATTTGCGCCTGCTCGCAAAGTTTGAAGCCACTGACGAATGGATTCTCGAACCCGGCGATATTCTCTATGTGCCCCCGCGCTTCGCTCACAATGGCGTGGCGGTCGGCGATGACTGCATGACCTATTCCATCGGCTTTCGCGCGCCCTCCCGCAGCGAACTGATCGCGCATTATTGCGATGATTTGCTTTCGGGTTTGCAAGACGATGATCGTTACAACGATCCGGATTTGGAGGCGCAGAAAAATCCGGGCGAAATTTCCTCAAGCGCCATCGCGCGACTCCACGCAATGATCACCGAAAAAATGCTCGACCGCGAAGCGTTTGCGCGCTGGTTCGGGGAGTATAACAGCACGCCGAAATATCCGGATGTGGATTGGGCACCAGAGGAGCCCATCCAGATCAAGGCATTGCGCGAACGGCTCGCAAGCGATGAGCCGCTATCCCGCAACCCGGCCAGCCGCTTTTCCTTTATCCGGAGGGATGGGGGTTCGGTGCTGCTGTTCGTCGATGGCGAGTGTTTTGAATGCGCTGGGGAGACAAGTGCAATTGCCGAAATAATTTGTGGGCAAGATCGTATCAAGATTGTTCCGGACTTGATCAAATCAGATCCAGCGATGGCCTTGATCGCGGAGCTTATCAATCAAGGCAGCGTGGCATTCGAGCCTGCGGATTGAGGATGCCGGTGGAGAGGAGAACGTGCGCACGAAACTAAGCATTTGCGCCAAAAAGGCGCGTTACCGATCCGAACAGGACGCGCATTTGATCGCTCAACGAGCCGACATCCCGCTCAGATCCTATCGCTGCGACCGCTGTCAACAATTTCATCTGACCAGCCGAACCAAGGGCAAGCGGATGCCGCGGCCTGCAGATTGATGGCGTGGCCGGTTGCGACCGGTGACCTCAACGGGTCGTCGCAACACACTATTCTTTGAGACGAGAATGGAGGGTTGTGATGGCT
>JANLQV010000290.1:0-2506 GCA_031368025.1 Sphingomonadales bacterium
TGCGCGCGAGCTGCTGGGTCTGCCGGGATCAGGCGTTGCCCGTCCTGAGTTGAATCAAGCCAGTCGATGATCGCCAGACTCTGCGTCAGCCTCAAACCACCAACCTCAAGCATCGGCACAAAGCCTTGCGGGTTCTTGGCCAGATAGTCGGGTGTGCGGTGCGCACCCTCGATCAGGCTGGTATCGACGGCCTCATAAGCCAGACCCTTCAGGTTGAGGGCAATGCGAACGCGATAGCAAGCCGAAGAGCGCCAATAGTCATAAAGCCGGATGGTCATGTTTCACCTTTGCCAGCCTGCCCTCCAACACTGATATCAACTGGTCAACATCTTTGATGCCTGCAAAGGCTTCAGCGCCGATGATCGGGGTCAGGCGATTGCAGTCTTTTATCAGGATTGCCGGAAGTTCGAAACGCGCGTCAGGCCACGACCTCTGGAAATCGGCGCGATGGAAAAACTCCGTCGGGATGCCGCATTGTTTCAGCCAGGCGCGCCATTTCGGGTTCATCGACGTCAGCCCGTAAGTGATTGCGCACAAGTCGCAGGCATAGGTCGCGGGAGAAACGATCTTGTGGATCGAGTCCATGAAGCCACGCACAAGCCCTGCCTCTGCATTATAGACAAAAACGAGTTTCACGGCCGTCGTTCTGCATCCATCGGCATCGCCGCGATCCACTGGCTGAGCAGTGCGACGCCTTCCTGATGGACGCTGGCGCGGCCCAGTTCGGGCATCGCAATTCCGGGATCAAGGCTTTGCATGCGATAGACCATGATCGATCGCTCCGGATGGCCCGGATCGATGGCGAAATCATCATCGCCAGAACCACGGCCCGCTGCCGTTGGGCGCTTGCCAATACCCAGATTGGGGCCCGGCTCCTGCTCCCAGTTCAGCCACAGGCCAGAGGTGTTCGCCGGCCCACGCCGATTGTGGCAATGCGCGCAATTGACATCGAGATAGGCGCGCGCGCGCATCGCGACGCTGCCCGTCGCGGGGTCATCCCACACCGGGAGGCGCGGCGCATCAGCGGGCAAACGATCGAGCTGTCCCGCCTTGTAGAGCGCTTGCAACTGGCCGTCCCGGTTGAAGTTGCGGGCCTTGGGGCCAATCAGCCCCAGCCCGTTTGCACCATTGTCATGACATCCCTTGCACTGATTCACATTGGGCACCGCGTAGCTGATCGCACGCGGCTTTCCGTCGAGATGAGTCCAGCGCACATCAATCCGCAGGCCTGCACGTTTCAGGACAGCATCGCTACCATCGGCGTTCCAGACATAGGGCAGCGCAATCCAGCCGGAGGCGCGACGAACGAGCAACCGGGTTTCAAGGATGCGGACCTTGTCGTCGGGTTTGCGCATGTCTGCTGGATAACCGAAACTCTTGATCAGGACGCTGCCGATCGGAAAGTCGAGCACACCATCATCCCGCCACCCGACTTTCTGGCCCGCAGGCACATAGAAAAAGCGGAACTTTTCAGCATAGTCGGAAAAGAGCGGCGTGTTCAGCCTGTAGGGCGTCACCCGCGCGTTGGGCGTGCGCCCATACGGGCCCGAGAGCAGGTGAAAGTCGGAAAGATTGGGCGGCAGTGTGTCGCCCGCGATCAGCGCTTCATCGACCTGGGGTGAGGGACTTGCACTGACCAGCAAGGCCCATGCGGCCAGCGCCGCAAGCGCTTGCTTCACCGGATCGCCGCCTCCATCGACGGCGGAAGGATAATCGGCGCAAGCGCGGCCGCCGCTGGCCCGGATCCGAGATCGACAATCTTCGGATTGGCCGCCGTCTCGCGATCCTTGGGATCGGTCAGGCCCAAGGACAGCGTCGGCACCTTGTCAGTCACGCGGATGTTGCTGCCCGTTCCGTCCCAAACGATCGGGGGAACACTGCCCATCGCCGCGAGCATTTCCTTGCCGCCTGCAAATTGCGGCCCCGGTGCATATCCCGCCCGGCCATGCGTATTGCCGCTGATCACGACATTGGCAGGGAGCGGATAATAGGCCGCATCGGTGAAAGCGTTGCGATAGCCGACGATGAAAATGTTGGTGCTGCCATTCCCGCCAATAATATTGTTGAACACCTCGACGTCGCGATTGGCCATCACGATCACCCCGGTGCCATTGGGCACGCCAGCGACGATATTACCCTTGGGCGCGAAATTGGGTGTGTCATTATTTTCGGAACGGTTGGAGAAAATCCGCACGGAATGTCCGCCTTTTTGCGGCAGGTTGGGCAGATCGAACACCAGTATTCCGCCGGTATTGTGCGTCGCCACGTTCAGATAGACATCTGCGCCATAGCAATTCTCGATCTCGATCCCCGCCACGTTGAACAGGGCACGCGAATTGCGCACCACGATATTCTTCGACTGGCCAACATAGATGCCCGCATCGGACGCACCGATGACGGTCACCTTGTCGATCAGCACGTCAGTGGATTCGACCGGATAGACGCCATAAGCGCCATTGGTCGCCTTGGGTCCGCCGGTCCATTCGACCCGAAGGTCATAATAGAC
>JANLQV010000384.1:0-3332 GCA_031368025.1 Sphingomonadales bacterium
GATCCCGCGCTGACAGCGGCACTCGAAGACCAGATCATGGTTGATCCGCAGCTGGCGTCCAAGTCAAATGATGACAGCATCCGGCCGCCCAATGAGGCCTATTCCGCATCCGTCCCGCTCGGCAAAGGGGCTTCAGGCAGGCCAGCGGGGCAGACACTCGGCACGCTTGCCGCGCAGCAGGCGCAGCTTGCCAAAGACAAGTTCAACGGCTGTTCGCTTGACGTCGCTTACTCGATCCAATGGGCCAATCGCTTGCCCGTCGAATTGCCGCTCTATCCCAAGGCCCGTGTCAACGAAGCGGCGGGCAGCGATTATCAGGGCTGCGGCCTGAGGGTGGCAAGCTATACAGCCCCCGTTCCGCCGCGATCGGTGGCCGGTTATTATCTGGTCCTGGCCAAGCGTTCGGGTTTCCGGGAAAGTGTGAGCAAGGAAGGGCAGGGGCTGCTGGTTTCGGGTTGGCGACCGAGCGACGGCGCGGCCTTTTATGCGACGCTGCAACTGGCGGGCACCGGCACGAATGTTGACCTTGTCACGAATCGCGGGCGTTAAAACTCTGCGGCCAAGGTTGATTTGAACGCGGCGTTCCGGCGATAAGCAGTTCGTTCTTCAAGGAGATTCGATATGCCCAGCCGGCGCCGCTTCGCGCAAGTTGATGTGTTCACTGCAAGGCCGCTTTACGGCAATCCGGTGGCGGTGATCCTTGAGGCCGAAGGGCTGAGCAGCGCCGAAATGCAGCAGATCGCGCAATGGACCAACCTGTCCGAGACGACATTCGTGCTGCCGCCCACCGAAGACGGTGCGGACTATCAGGTGCGGATTTTCACGCCGACTGAGGAATTGCCCTTTGCCGGGCATCCCACACTCGGCACCGCGCATGCCGTGATCGAGGCCGGGATTGCGGTGCCCAAAGACGGCAAGCTGATCATGCAATGCAAGGCGGGACTGGTCGAAGTTTCCGTTGACGGACAGGGCCTTTCGTTCCGGCTGCCGCGCTTTGCCCCGCGCGCCACGATTGGCGCCGATGAATTGCCGGGCATTCTTGGCATTGCATCGCTGATCGGAGACGCGGAGACGATTGATACCGGCCCGCACTGGCTGATCGTCCGCGTCGAAGATGTGGCTGCACTTTCGCCCGATCCGGCCCGCCTCAAACCGCATCTCGCGCGCGATGGCGCGACCGGGCTGACGGCCTATTCCGAAACAGGGGTGGGCGAGATCGCCGTCCGGTCCTTCTTCTTCACCGATGGCATGGTCGAAGACCCTGTGTGCGGGAGCGGAAATGCCGCAGTCGCGGTGCATCGCATCCGGGCAGGCACGATTGGTAACGGAGATGCCTATCGGGCGCGGCAGGGGCGCGAAATTGGCCGGGACGGCGAAATTCGGGTGCGAATCGAGGGCGGCAACGTGCATGTTGGCGGCCAGTGTGCGACCTGTGTTGAGGGGCATTTCATGCTTTGAGGGTGGGGGGTCACTTAGATCACGGCTATCGACCGCCATTGCTGACATTCGTGATTGGAGTGGACTGGGGTGGCGCCCGACGCTAGTTTTGATCGGTGAGTATGCTCGGAAGATACAACCGCTATTTGATTGCTCGAATGACGGGTTTGTCGTTTCAAGATTGGTATGTGCAATCTGTGAAGCAGGGAGCACCTTGGATAGTGATATTTGTAGTGTTTTGTGTGGCTGGAACGTTTGTGCCTGAGCCCAATCGAACGCCAGCAATTGTTGGCCTTTCTGTTCCTGGGATTATTGGTTGGCTATATTCCCAAACCGTCCTGCTCATTGCTTGGAAACGTAACTTGGCGGCGTCAATAAATGCGCAAGAGAAGTGGACCTCATAGACTGACGCAAATCTCCAATGGAAGAAATCCAAACCAACCCACCCCCTCCCAAACCCCTCCCTTTCCCCCAAACGCCAACCCGTCTAAGGGAGCGCGATGAATTCCCTTTTTCCTGTGATGATCGGCGGCGCGCTTGGCGCGGGCGCTCGGCATCTGGTCGGTGCGGCGATGCTTGCGCGGCTTGGCCCCGGCTTTCCGTGGTGGACGCTGACTGTCAACATTTTGGGCGGTTTCCTTATGGGATTGCTTGTTGGTGTGCTGGTAAAATCCGGTGGGAGCGAGCAGGTTCGGCTGTTGCTGGGCGTGGGTGTGCTGGGCGGTTTCACGACCTTCAGTGCGTTCAGCCTTGAAACATGGCGGATGGTAGAAGGCGGGCAGGCCATCGTGGCGCTTGGCTATGCCAGTGCATCGGTCATTGGCTCGGTCGCAGCGCTTGGCGCTGGCCTGTGGATGGCACGCGCATGACCGATGCCGTCCGGACCTTTACCGTCGCGCCCGATGACGATGGCATCCGCCTCGATCGCTGGTTCAAGCGGCACCTTCCCGACGCAAGCTTCAACATCGTCTCGCGCTGGGCGCGGACGGGGCAGTTGCGCATTGACGGCAAGCGCGCGACGCCGGGTGACCGGATCGAGATGGGTCAGCAGATCCGCGTGCCCCCCGCCGAAGTTGTGGCGAAGATCAAGGCAGAGGATACCCGCCCGCCGCGCCCCAAGCGTGAACGCCCGAGCCTGACCGAGGAAGAAACGGCCTTCGCCGAAGCGATGGTCATTCACAAGGACGATGCCGCGCTGGTGCTCAACAAGCCGCCGGGGCTGGCAACGCAGGGCGGGACAAAGACCGACGAACATGTCGACCGGCTGCTCGATGCGCTCTGGTACGAAATCGACGGGCGGCCCAAGCTGGTTCACCGGCTCGACAAGGACACGTCGGGTGCGCTTCTGATTGGCCGCACCGCGCGCGCTGCGGGCCATTTCGCCAAGGCCTTTTCCAGCCGTTCGGCGCGCAAGGTCTATTGGGCGATCATCATCGGCCATCCGAATATCGAAGACGGAATGGTTGAACTGCCGATCGCCAAGCAGCCCGGCACGGGTGGTGAAAAGATGCATGTCGATGAGAAAGAGGGTTCACCCGCGCGCACCCGCTATCGCGTCATTGACCGTGCGGGGAATAATGCTTGCTGGGTCGAACTCCAGCCCTTTACCGGGCGCACGCACCAACTCCGCGTCCATATGGCGGCAATCGGGCACCCCATCGTCGGTGACGGCAAATATGGTGGGCGCGATTCTTTCCTGACCGGAACGATCAGCCGCAAGATGCACCTCCATGCCCGGCGAATTCGCGTCGATCATCCCGATGGCGGGCAGATCGATGTGCGTGCGGATCTGCCGTCGCACTTTGCCGAAACGCTCGCGGCCCTGGGCTTTACCGAGGCCGATGGCGATGCGTTGGTCCTCGATGAGGTCAAGTTCAAGGACACTGACGAAGGCA
>JANLQV010000402.1:0-3860 GCA_031368025.1 Sphingomonadales bacterium
GTTACTTTACGTATACGTAAGGGTCAATCGGCTTGTAAGATAGAACTGAATTTCAAAGCGAGGCGATGCTGGCAACTGCGAACCCTTGCTCTCATACCCCGCACAATATAGAGGCGCGGCCAATTCCTGCCCCTCAAGTCCCAATGGAGACGACCAGACATGGCCGCCAATCGCACCTTTTCGATCATCAAGCCCGACGCCACTCGCCGCAACCTTACCGGCGGCGTCACCCGGATGCTGGAGGAGGCTGGCCTGCGGGTTGTCGCCTCCAAGCGTATCCACCTGACCAAGGAACAGGCCGAAGGTTTTTATGCTGTCCACCGCGAACGCCCTTTCTTCAACGATCTTGTCGCCTTCATGACGTCCGGCCCGGTTGTGGTGCAGGTGCTTGAGGGCGAAAATGCTGTCCAGCGCAATCGCGACATCATGGGCGCGACCAACCCGGAAAATGCTGCGGAGGCCACGATCCGCAAGGTCTTTGCCGAATCGATCGAAGCCAATTCGGTCCACGGTTCGGATAGCGACGAAAACGCTGCGATCGAAATCGCCTATTTCTTCAAGCCGGAAGAAATTGTCGGCTGATCTGGCCCTGGCCGGTCGCCTTGCCGATGCGGCAGGGGCGGCCATCCGGCCTTATTTCCGGGCTGAATTCGGGCTGGAGATGAAGGCCGATGCTTCCCCAGTGACGCTTGCCGATCGCGCGGCAGAAACGGCGATCCGCGCGATCCTCGAGGCTGAGCGGCCTGATGAAGGCATTGTCGGGGAGGAATATGGCAGTATCCGCGAAGGCGCATCGCGTGTCTGGGTGCTCGATCCGATCGACGGGACGCGCAGCTTTGTCGGCGGACGCCCGATTTTCGGGACATTGATTGCGCTTGTCGAGGATGGGGTGCCAGTGCTCGGCATTATCGACCAGCCGATCAGTGGCGAACGCTGGGTGGGTGCGAAGGGGCAGCCGACGCTGTTCAACGGCCTCCCCGCACGCACACGCCGTTGCGGGCACCTTGCGCATGCCTTGCAGGCGACAACCTCACCCGCCGCCTTTTCTGCGGATGATTTCCGGGCGTTCGAGCGCCTGATTCCGATGACGCGAGACACACTTTATGGCGGTGATTGCTACAATTACGGGCTCGTCGCGATCGGCCAGATCGATCTTGTCGTCGAGGCAGGGTTGAAGCTTCATGATTTCGCGGCGCTTGTGCCGGTGATCGAGGGGGCAGGGGGCATCATGTGTGACTGGCGGGGCGAGCCGCTAACCAGCGCTAGCGAAGGCCATGTCATTGCGTGCGGCGATGCCAGCCTGTTGCCTGAAATTCTCGCGCACCTGAACCTCTGACGCATGGCAGACGTTACAATCCGGTTCGCAGTTCCCGGCGAACGCCTTCGCCCATTGCTTTCGACCTATTGGGAGATGACCGTTACCGGAGAGGGGGTTGTTGACGATTGGCTGCACCCCGAATGGGCCAATATCCGGATGGCGTTGGACGCACCCTGGGCATTCGGGTCTTCACCTGCCGATGTGATCCGCCTGCCATCGGCCATCATTCAAGGGCCGACCAGCCATCCGACATTTGTGCGCGGCCATGCCGGCCGTGCCTTCGGGATCGGAATTCTGCCGACGGGCTGGAGCCGGTTCTGGAACACTCCTGCGCACGAATGGGCCGATCGCTTCGCTCCGCTCGACGCGCTGATGGGGACAGATGCCGATCGACTGGAACGCGCACTCAAGGCCGCGCCGGATTTCGAAACGCGGGTGGAGGCTGCCAACGCGTTCATGCTCGGCCTGCTTGAACGAAGCAGCCCCTCTGCGTCCGACGAGCAGATCAAGGCTCTGTTCCAGGTCCTCATCGATCCAGCGAGTGCGACCGTAGAGCAAATTACTGCGACGCTTGGCCTGCCGCAGAGCCGTTTGGCGCGACTTTCCAAGCGCGGTTTTGGCTTCCCGCCAAAGCTGCTCCTGCGCCGCCAGCGATTCCTCAGGATGCTGGGTACGCTGCACGCTCGACCCTATGATGAATGGCCCGACTTCCTTGATCCGCAATATGTCGATCAGAGCCACATGATCCGGGATTTTCAGCGCTTTCTTGGCATGGCGCCAAGCCATTACTTCGCGCTCAAGCGGCCAATTCTTGAGGCCGCGACCCGCGGTCGAGCCGAACTTTTCGGCCAGCCGCTCCAAGGGCTTCATCCGCCGCGCGGTTGATTTCGGCGGTTAAAACTCGTCCGCAATGAGATTCGCCTTGCGCAACCGGGCAGGGGCGATCTGCGACCAGCTCTTTCGCAACCATTCACCGATATGGCCCCAATCATTGCCGCCAAGATCGAGCCTGATACCGATCCAGCCCGATGGGCCGAGATAGGCGGGTCTGTAATAGAGATCGGGATCCTGTTCGATCAGCATCGCTTGCTCCTCGACCCCGCTGGCCTTGACCAGCAGGCCGGTGACGCCGTCATGATGATGATTATAGCTGAAATAGGCAAAAAACTTGCCGCCGCTGATGAAAAACCCGGGCGACCCATGCGATGTTTTTTCTTCTACTTCAGGGAGTTGAAGGGCAATTTCACGAACCTGGCTCAACAGCCATTCGGGTGAAGCCTCGCGCGCGACATGATCCGCCAGCACCCGCGAATAGAGCTGGTGTTCGGCGATCAGGATGCGATCGGCCAGCGTTTCGGGCGTGTCATCGGGCAGGATCGCGACTTCTGTCTGCCCCAACGCCGGGCCGTCATCGAGTTCGGCGGTGACGACGTGGACCGTGCAGCCCGAAACAGTATCACCGGCGCCAATTGCCCGCTCATGCGTGTCGAGCCCTTTGTATTTGGGCAGAAGCGATGGGTGGATGTTGAGGATGCGATCGCGCCATTCGGCAACAAATTCGGGCGAAAGCAGCCGCATATAGCCCGCAAGCGCGACGAATTCGGCTTTCACCTGCTTGATCTGTTGAGTGATGACCGCGTCGAACTCCGCACGTTTCAGCCCTTTGTGGCTCTGCGCGAAAACCGGGATTCCCTCTGCTGCTGCCAGTTTTAGCCCCGCTGCGTTGGGATCGTTGGCCGCGACGAGCACAATCTCGAAAGGGCATTCCGGGTGTTTGGCGGCGTAGACCAACGCCGCCATGTTCGATCCCCGGCCGGAGATCAGCACGGCAACGCGGGCCTTAGCCATGATGGGTCGCGCTCCAGGCGGCCATCGCCGTCCAGGTGTCGGCGTCGCCGGACACGGTGCATCCCTTTTCGCCAGCCGAGATTTGGCCCATGCGATGCACCAGCTCGCCGGCCGATTCCAGCGCTTTTGCAACCGTGGCTTCGTCTTCCGGCGCGACCAAGATGGCCATGCCGATCCCGCAGTTGAACGTGCGCGCCATTTCCTCGGGCTCAATATTCCCCTGCGCCTGAAGGAACGCCATCAGTCGTGGCTGTGGCCAGAGGCTGGCATTGACATGCGCATGCAAGCCATCGGGCAGGACGCGCGGGATATTTTCCAGCAATCCGCCGCCGGTGATATGTGCCATCGCGTGAATCTTGCCCTGACGAACCAGCGGCAGCAGCGATTTCACGTAAATCCGGGTCGGCGCCATCAATGCATCGATCAGTAAGACATTCTGGTCGAATAGGGCAGGGCGGTCGAGCTTCCAGCCCTTGTCGGCCGCCAGCCGCCGGACCAGTGAGAAGCCGTTGGAGTGGACGCCGGACGAGGCGAGCCCGAGAATCACGTCGCCCGCAGAGACCTTGTCTGCTGTCAGCACTTGGTCGCGCTCAACGGCGCCCACGCAGAATCCCGCCAGATCATAGTCGCCATCGGCATACATCCCCGGCATTTCGGCCGTTTCGCCACCGATCAGGGCGCATCCCGCTTGCTT
>JANLQV010000317.1:0-8313 GCA_031368025.1 Sphingomonadales bacterium
GGGTTCGGCACCCAGCCTATCCCCATTCTGTTTGCGGCGTCGTGTTTCAGGGCGCCGAGCGAACGACCGGGTGCCAGTTTAGCTTTACCTGTGATGGATCCCTCGCCCGACCGCGCAATCCGAACGGGTGGAGCCGGGCAATGGCTATAGCGGCCGCAGCACTGGCCGGTTATGTTGAACGATCGGTTGGTACAGCGACGCATTATCACACAATCTGGGTCGTTCCCTACTGGCAGTCTAATCTGACCAAAATCACAACTGTGGGTGCCCATATCTTTTATCGCTGGGCCGGGAATTGGGGCCAGCCATCGGCTTTTTCCGCGTCCTATTCCGGAATCGAAATGCTTCCGGGCAAACTGGCAGCGCTTGGAAGCGTCTCTGGCGAACTGGATTTGACAGCGATTGACGGTTTCGGCGGTGGAATCGGCGAGTCTGAATACTATGTTGCGCCACAGCCCGCCTATGGCCCGGCAGTTGCTCAAATCCAGGCGCCGCCGCGCTCTTCCTTGGCAGCAGATGACGGTCAACGAAATTTGATCGCCGATGAAGCTCATGGCGTCCTGCTGCAGAATTGAGACGCCACGTCAGGCCTGAATTTACCAAAGCGTTATGAAGCGAGCGGAAGGCCGGAAGCGGCAATTCGATACACTGTTGGGCCGGCGCGCAACGAATGACATCACCGGTCCATTCTGCCGTTTGGGAGCTGTAACCGTTCCAACGACGTATACGAATTGCCTAGTTAGAAAATACTACCTAAGAACCGCCGCGGGATTACCTAAGAACGCCCGCGCGGACGGGTGTAGAGGGTTTGGGGAAAATATGGATGACGTTGTTGAACCTCAGGATGCGAAGCATCTGATCGAGACGCTCGAACGCTTGCTGGATGAGCTCGACTCTCGCAATTTGATCCAGACGGCGGCCAAAGTCGCGAGCACCATAGACACACTCAAGGCTGAGATTGAGCGCAACATCCACAATCTTGCTTTGGAAACTCAACGCGTTGATTTAATCCGCGCTATCGAACTTGATTGACATTTTGCTGCCATGAGGGTGTATTTGGCGAGCGCGGATTGAATTGTGTTCTGCGCCGGGGACATCACGATTACTGGACAAGCCGATGTTGGGACTAGCCCAAACTGACCGAGTTACCAAGCTGAGCGACGCTCAATGCGATTGTCTGAGGCTTGTGGCTGAGCATAGGTCTTCCAAGGAAATCGCGCGCCTGCTGATGATTTCCTCGCACACCGTTGATCAGCGATTGAAACGGGCTGCCAGCATTCTTGCTGTCGAGAGCCGTTTCGAAGCCGCTCGCATGTTTGCAAGCTATGAGCGGGAGAACGGTTTCGCGCAGCCGGTATACGAGCGCTTGGTATACCAACGCCCGGACCTTCCGCTCTTCAATGATTCGGCTGACATAGGCGTGTCAGCCAACGAACAGGATCCGCTGGATGGCAGCGTTGAAGGCACTTCCCTCCACGAAGCCCAGGCAAGCTATTTCAGCATGTTTGAGCCTCAGGCCAAGCCTCGCACGCTTTCGTCGATCCTAGGTGGTGCAAGGCTTGAGAATGATCTTCCTACATCGTGGCGCATCGCTGCTGTTTTGGCGATCATGGTGCTCGGAATCATCGGGTTCGCAATCCTTGTGAGTGTCGTTGAAGGGATTTCCCGGATCTACTGAGCCGGGGCTGATTTTTACTCATTTGTGCCAATCACAGCGTGCGGGTCATCGGCCCGCGCGAAAGGAGAATCATATGCTGAACGATCGTTTGAGCGCCGCACAGGATATCGCGGCAAAATTATTCGCACTCGAAACCGCGATTGACCAAGCTCTTGTCTTTGCAGGACAATTGACCTCGGCCGTCCCTGCTGCGCGTCAGCGTGCGCGCGTTTCCGCGGTCGTCGGGCAGGATGCGGTCATGCTGACTGGTCAGACTTTGGCGGCCTTGTTTGAAGCGCGGGCCAAGATTGTTGCGGCGCATCACGCTTTTGCCGAAGTGCAAGAACAGGTTGGCCTGAAGACGCGGATGAGTGGTGAAGGATGGAAACCATCCTTGATGGCACAAGAAGCAGCGCCGTTGCACCTTGTTGCCGATCGAGCCGCTTAAATTCTCGCAGGGATTGACGCCGATGTCGACATTGTGTTCGAAGCCGCAAAATGGCTTTCTGGATTTTCTGGGCTTCGGTCCTGTCGGTATCGGCGTACGCCTTTCGCTGGGGCGGAAGGGAAGAACGGGTGGTGACGTCCATTTTGGTCGCCGCCTATTTTGCAACGTTTCTCTTTTCACGGCTTGGATCGTTAGATTGGCTGAAGCCCCAATTCAGCATCCTGCTTTCGGACTCGCTGGCATCGGCCTTGCTCCTCATCATCGCATTGAGGAGTAAGAGATTTTGGCCGCTCCCAATCGTCGCGTTTCAGATTTTACCCGTGCTGACCCAGTTGGTCACGTCCTTCGGGGAGAACCTCGTGTCCTATGGACTCGGCGTGGCCCAGGGAGCGTGGAGCTATCTGCAACTGATCATTCTCGTCGTCGCGACGAACAGGTCGCGCAAACGAATGCCGAACTGAACGAAGACAAACGCCTTCTTGCAGGCCTCATCCGCGGTCTGGTTGGAGAACGTGCAACGCACCTCAGCAACAGCCTGATTGATACATTCGGAACACTGCCGCGCGTGCTCAAACGCTTTGAGGACGATAGCGCGCAAGTGCCTGGTTGGCCCGCAGACGTTACCAACCTGCTGGCTAACCTGTCTCGCACACTGGGCCGGGTCTTGAGGCGCGAAGCCTTGCCCGGCCCCATCGTGTCGACAGCCGAAAAACTTCTCGCTTACCTCCATCACGACATGGCCCACTTGACGCGCGAAGTGTTTCGCGTCCTTTTTCTTGATTCGAACAACCGGCTTTTGGCCGATCGGATCATGTGGGAAGGCACCGTTGCGGGAGTGCAGGTCCACCCGCGAGAAGTGATCCGTGACGCACTCGATCTGGATGCGACTGCGCTGATCCTTGTCCATAATCACCCGAGCGGAGACCCCACGCCGAGCCGCCACGATATTTCGATTACCAGAAAGCTGATGGCCGCATGCGAGCCATTCGACGTCGCCATTCACGATCACATCATCATCGCGCGTGGCGGCTTTCTAAGCATGCGTTCCCATGGGCTGTTGCAGCAGCAAGAGACAATGGGGCGCTCCGTTCATGCAGATGCCGGCAAGTAACCACTACAAGGAACCAGCACATGAATTTGCCGCCCGGGCAAAACGAGCCACAATTGGAAGGGCATGATGTGAGCAAGGTGACAGATTTGGCTGTCGCCCGGTCTGCAAGGGAGATCGGTCGTATTGCTGCATTCGTTGATCAGCATCGGGGGAATGAAGGGGGAGCTGAACTCATCGAAGGTCGTGATGCCATGCGCAGCGCCTACACGGCTCGGCGCCTTCTTGAAATCAGCAGGCAGGCCAATGCTGTGCTGGAAGGCTCTCTCCTTTCAAACCCGGGGTGGGATATCCTGCTCGATTTGTTCATCCAGCGCAGCGAAGGCAAACGCATCAGCATCATCAGCGTATGCGTTGCAGCAAACGCGCCGACCAGCACGGTTCTGCGCTACATCCAGGCCATGATGGATTCCGGGACAATCGTAAAAAGGCCCTCGCCAGATGATGCTGAAGGACTGCTCATCGAGCTTTCAGAGGCCACCTATACGCGTATGAACGACATTCTCACCTGACCCAGGAATTTTTCCGGCCGAAAGAAAATTGGCCCCGGCGAAAAACGTCGCCGAGGCCAAAAGGTTTTACAAATTCTCGGCTTAGCGAAGCAGGTTCATTACGCCCTGCTGGCTCTGATTGGCCTGTGCCAGCATCGCAGTCGATGCCTGGGCAAGGATCTGGGCCGATGCCAGTTTGGTCGTCTCCATTGAATAGTCGGTATCTTCAATGCGCGACTTGGCTTCTGCCAGATTCGTGACGGTCGATGTCAAATTGTTGACGTTCGATTCCAGACGGTTCTGGACCGCACCGAGCGTTGCCCGGCTTGAAGCAACAGTGTTGATGGCAGTATCGACAAGGGTAAGCGCGGCTCCAGCGCCCGCAACGGTGCTGATATCGACAGTAGCCACACCAAGACCTGCAGCCTGAAGATCGCCGATCGTGATGTTGACGGTATCACCCGAGTTCACACCCGTCTGGATGTTGATGTTGGCGGTACCATCAAGCAGCGCAGTTCCGTTGAAATCGGTGCGCGTGGCAATATCGCCAAGCTGCGAGATCAGCTGCGTTGTTTCAGCCTGAAGCGCCGTGCGGTCTGACAGGGTCGAGGTTCCGTTGGAAGCCTGGACAGCCAATTCACGCATGCGAACCAGGATATTCGAGCTCTCCTGCATCGCGCCTTCAGCGGTCTGAGCCAAAGAGATACCGTCGTTCGAGTTGCGGATTGCTTGCGAAAGGCCACGAACCTTCGCGTCCATGCGGGTTGCGATGGCGAGGCCGGCGGCATCGTCCTTTGCGCTGTTGATGCGCTTGCCACTCGACAGGCGATCCATTGCCTGGCCTTGCATGTGAGTCGCAATGCGCGAGCTATTCTGAGCACGAAGCGCGCTCACATTTGTATTGATTACAGTCATTTCTAGTCCTTTCAGGCATTTGCCAAATGGGGCAGCCCTCGGGATTGAGCAGCCTCGGAGGAGTGAAACGGCGACGTGCGCAAATGGTTTAGAGGGTAGATGAACATCAATTTTTTGACGCCATGCACCCCCTCTCGGGCTTGAGCCTGCGTTGAAGCGCCAATATCCGCATAATCCGGCATAGCTCAGCGATTTGGCACACTCTTTGCTTGATGGTCTCACGAGTCACTTACGACGCGGGAAGCAAAGGGGCATTATGACTGCGATTGATCCGGGAAGGCTGCTGCAAATGCGGTCAACGATCATTGGTCAGAACGCTGCGCTTCAGCGCGCGGCCGGGCACGAGGCAACTGCTGGCACGGAAAATTCGTCCACCAGCTTTGGCCAGACGCTGACTGACGCCGTCCGCAACGTCAATGCCCAGCAAACCAAGGCTGGCGACCTGTCGGCGGCCTATGAGCGGGGCGATACCAACGACATCGTCCAGGTGATGCTTGAGCGGCAAAAGGCATCGATCGGATTTGAAGCGACGCTCCAGGTCCGAAACAAGCTGCTCTCTGCGTACCGCGATATCATGAACATGCCGGTATAACATGTCGGACCAGGAAGTGATCCCGGCTGGCGCTACACCGCTTTCCACCCCGCAATTGCGCGTCACTGCACGCACGCCCAACCCCCTTTCGGCACTTCGGGCATTTGCAGACCAGCCCGCAGTCCGCCGATCGCTGCCGGCCCTTGGTGGCGCAGGTGCGCTGTTGCTGGCGGGTGCTGCCTGGTGGGCATTGCAGAGCCCTAGCCAGACGCCGCTCTATGCCGGGCTTGCCGATGCGGACAAGGCCGCTGTTGCCGACGCGCTAAAAGCCGGAGGCATCGCTTATTCGATGGACCGCGACACCGGGAGCATCGGTGTCGGAGAAGATGATGTCTACAAGGCGCGCATGATGCTGGCGGGGCAAGGTCTCCCCAAGGCAGCTCCCGGTGGCGACGCGCTTTTAAGCGCCCTCCCAATGGGAGCCAGCCGCGCACTTGAAGGCGAAACGCTGCGCGGCGCACGCGAAGCCGATCTTGCCCGTACGATCGAAGCGATTGATTCCGTAAAGAGTGCACGGATCCATCTGGCCACTCCAGAACCCAGCCCTTTTGTCCGTGATGACACTGCGCCAGCTGCCTCGGTGATGCTGACCATGGAAGTTGGGCGATCGCTCTCGACCCCGCAGGTCGGGGCGATCAAACATCTGGTTGCATCTTCGGTTCCTGGCCTTTCGCCTGCCGGCGTTTCGGTTGTGGATCAGACGGGTGCCTTGCTGTCCCAAGACGATTCAGGCTCCGACGATAAAAATTTCCAGCTCCAGCTCAAGGTTGAAGAGCGTTATCGTACAGCAGTAACCGCGCTGTTGGCACCCATGCTGGGGGCCGGTAATTTCAGCACCGAAGTTCACGCCGATGTCGATTTCGCCGAAAGCCAGTCGACCCGTGAGTCCTATCCCAAGGATGATCGCGCGCTGCGCCGCGAGGAAGGGAACAAATCGACGAACGCCGCAACTGAAACGACGGCTGTCGGCATCCCAGGAGCGCTTTCGAACAAGGTTCCGCAAGCCACGCAAGTCGCGATCGCGCCTGGTGGGGTGCAGACGACAGCGACGCCAAATGCCCCGACAGCAAGCGGGGAATCTGCCGAAACCTATTCACGCAACTTCGATGTTGGACGGGAAATCTCTGTTACCCACCAGCCGGTCGGTCGCGTGCGCCGTTTGACGGTTGCTGTCGCCTTGCGGGATACAGTGGGCGGAAAGAAGCGGTCCAAGATTGAGCTTGGCCAGATTGACAGCCTTGTCAAAGGAGCCGTCGGCTTTGACCCTGCCCGTGGCGATATTGTTGCCATTTCGGCGCGCCCCTTTGCCGAAACTCCAGAAAGCGCCACCAAATGGTGGGATAGCCCGCTGCTAATGGTCGGACTGCGGCAACTTGGCGGCGCAATCGTCGCTCTCCTCGTCCTGCTCTTTATCGGCAGGCCCCTGCTCCGGATATTGCGCGAGAAATCGGAAGTCGCCGCCGAGGAAGCTGAACTGGAACGGAAACTGATCGGTGCGACAGCTCCGGGCTCTCATGGCATCCTCAACAGAAATGTAACGCTCGAAATGATCGAAGCCGCGCCCAGCTATGAGGAACGCGCCGCGTTGGTACGGAATTTCGTCAAGCAGGATTCTGGGCGCGCGGCGCTTGTCGTTCGCCAGCTCGTTCAGGAGCGCAGCAATGGATGACGATACTGACATCCTCAACGATGGCGAAACCAATTCAGGGCCACCGGCTCTCGAAGGGCCATTTGCCGCAGCAATCCTCCTGATGCTGTTGGGGGACGAAGAGGCCGCAACAATCATGCGCGACCTTGATCCCGAAGATGTTCGCCAGCTTGGCAAGGCGATGTTTGACGTCGCCGATGCCAGCGAAGCCGAGGTCGAAGCCGCACTCGACCGGTTTATTGGCCGCACCCGTCAGGTCTCTTCGCTCGCCGTTGGCGCAGAACCACGCATTCGCAATGTCATAACGCAGGCCTTGGGCAATGTTCGCGCTGACAATTTACTGGGTGCGGTCGCTCCTCGCGAGAGTATCCGGGCGCTCGAAATCCTGCGCTGGATGGAAATTCCGACCATTGTCAAAATACTCGCTCAGGAACACCCACAAGTTGGCGCACTGATCGTCGCATCGCTCAACCCAGACGTTGCAGCTGAAGCACTGAAGCTATTGCACGACGATCTGCAATCAGACCTGATGATCCGCGCCGCACGCCTCGGGGCTGTGAGCAGCGAAGCAATCTCAGATCTTGAGGGCGTGCTCGGCCGCTTCGCCGATGTCCGGCAGGGCAAGCCCAAAGTTAATATCGGCGGAAAGTCAGACGCTGCGCGGATCATGAACAAGATGGCGAAGCAGGACGGTGAGCGCGTTCTTAAAGGCCTGAAGAAGCGAGATAAGGTGCTTGGCCAGCAGATCGAGGACGAAATGTTCGTATTCGACAACCTGATGGATCTCAACGACAAGAATCTTGGTGCCCTGATGCGCACGGTGGACTCCGCTATCCTGACGCTGGCCCTGAAAGGCACGCAGGCGGCAATGGCCGACCGCATGTTTGGTTGCATGTCGGCACGCGCGGCGCAGACCATCCGCGATGAAATGGAAGAGCGCGGCATGGTCAAGCGCATTGAGGTTGAAGAAGCTCAGAAGGCAATCATCGCCATCGCGCGCCAGATGGCAAATGAAGGCACGATCATGCTCGGCGGACCGGGTGATGACTATGTCTGATACTGCCGTCCGCTCGATTCGTCTCATCGACGCGGCTTTGCCGAAATCAGGTTTTGTGCCGGGAAGTTTCGCGCGCATTGATCGTCACACGTCGCTCAACAAAGCTCAAACCAATGGCGAACGGCCCGCCGGGTTAGACAGCTACACCCAGGGTTTCGATGAAGGTCGTCGCGCGGCTGAAGATGGCTTTGCATCGGAACGCACTGCGCTCCTGCGACTGGTCGAGAGTGTGGGCGCGTTGCAGCCCGAAGCAAGCGAAGAACTCGCCATGCTGATTGGCGAAACCGTCTACCGCCTTGTGACGAATATTGTCGGACAGGTTGAAATTGACAGCGACTGCCTGTCCCGACGCGCAGCGGCGGCCGCATGGCAGATCTCTGACAGAGACAATGCTCGC